>NZ_JALBHA010000027.1:0-34194 GCF_023006445.1 Bradyrhizobium sp. SHOUNA76 | reverse complement strand
GTCAGTCGGGACGTACAGGCCGGCCAGTATTTTCGCGAGCGTGGTCTTGCCGGTGCCGTTGCCGCCGACGACAAAGAGGATCTCGCCGCGCCCGCCAGCGCCATGACCGTCAGCGCCGCGCTCAGCGCTCCAGCTCTCTTCGACATCCTTTGCTCTCCTGCTTCCGTTCGGCGTCCCGATGCAATCACCGGATTTCGCAGCCGAGGTGCAGCCTGAATGGCAAAAGACGGCGCGCGGATACATGCCATGAAGATGGGGGATGCCGCGACCGCTGGGCCGCGCCGATGCCATGAACATGGCATGGACCGGCGCCTGTCCTTCGCGGGATGGTCCGGCCCGATTGATCCCGGTCGGGACCAACGCCGATTCCAAAGAGGTGCTTTATGAAGATTTCAGCTCTTGCCGCGCTGCTGCTCACGGCTGCCGCCCTGCCCGCTGCCGCGCAATCCGGTCCGTCGCCCCAGGAGCAAATGGCCTGCCGCGGCGATGCCAGCAAATTCTGCGCCGAACATATCGGCAAGCCGCCGCAGATGAACGCCTGCCTGCGCGAGAACAAGTCGAAGCTCTCCGACTCCTGCCGCAAGGTCGTCGAATCGCGCGGCGGCTGATCTTTCTTCCTTCTCCCTTGGGAGAACGATGAGAGGGCGGCGCTCTGCCGCCCTCCTGAACGCGCCGCTACTCCTGCATCATCTCGCCGCTGCCGCCGAACTCGGCCGGGAAATCCTTCAGCTTGGGCAGGCCATCGCGCATCGGCAGCACGGTCTCGGCATAGTTGACGTGAACACCGGGCGCGAAGGCGAGCGTGGGGATGGTGGCGGTGAAGACGTCGACCAGGCCGAGCGGCGGATGGTTGGTCATGAGATGGCCGCCGCACTTCTTGCAAAATTTGCGCTGGCTGAGCGGCGTCTTGGCAAACGTCTCGACATTCTCCGCGCCTTCGGTGATGCGTACCGCCTCGGGCTTCCACAGGCTGAAGGCGTTGACCGGGCCACCCGACCAGGAGCGGCAGGAGCGGCAATGGCAATAGCCCATCGCCTCCGGTGCGCCCGTGACCTCGATCGTCACCGCGCCGCAGAAGCAGTTTCCGACATGTTTCATTTGGTCGTCTCCGTTTGATGAAGGGGAGAAATCCTCTCCCCGCCCCCGTTCCGCGATATCTCGGGAAGGCGGGATGCGGGGAGAGGTGTCGGGGCGAAGGGGGAAATCACCCCGGGGGACGTTGAGGGGACGGATGCGTGCGATCCTCGCGTACCTCACTCGGCGCGGTCACGCGTCCTCCTTTCGAAGGACGCGTGCGGTGCCACGCCGAGGTTAGAGTGACCGGCGCCAGGGAATAAGCATCGACACCCGTTGTTTGTACTGCCGGTACTCGTCACCGAAGAGAGCCACGAGGTCGTGCTCCTCCAGCGCGATGCCGACGAAGATGTAGAGCGTGGTGACGGCCGCGAACAGCAGATGGCCCGCGGTCATGGTCGGCGCCGCCCAGAACGCAATGATGAAACCGAGATAAATCGGATGGCGGACGAAATTGTAGAGCAGCGGCGTCTTGAAGCGCGGCGGCGTCATCTCCTTCCCGACCAGATGGTTGGTCACCTGATGCAATCCGAACAATTCGAAATGATTGATGATGAAGGTCGAGGTGAACACCAGCACCCAGCCGGCGAAGGACAGCGTGACCATCATCACGGCAAGATCCGGATTCTCGACGTTCCATATGACTGATGGCAACGGACGCCACTGCCAGAACAGGAGCAGCAATGACAGGCTCGCCAGCAGCACATAGGTGCTCCGCTCGACCGGCTTGGGGACGAACTGCGTCCACCAGGCCTTGAACTGCTGGCGGGCCATCACGCTGTGCTGGACCGCGAACAGCGACATCAGCAGGAGATTGATGATGATGGCTTCAGTCGCCGGCGCGTCGGTTCCGGTGTCGATCGTCTTCGGCACCACCAGCCCCATGACGAAGCCGATGGCGTAGAGAATGGTGACGAAAAACACGAGATACGCCGCAATTCCGTACAGAAAGGCGATGAACTTGAAAATGCGAGAGCCCGTAACCTCCGGGCCGATCGAATGAACCTGGTGATCAAGTTGGGTCATAAACAGCTCCGTTGTGCCAAAGTGCCGGCACTTCATTGGTCGCTGCACCCTGCCGCATCGCCGGGCCCAAGACTTTCGCAGACGGTTGATTTTCGCCTGAGACGACTTTGATTTTTGCTTGAGACGACAGAATCGTGCGATTTCGCTTTGAAAACAACGTGCTCGACGGCGACCTGCGGGAACTCACCTGCGGCGGAGCAGCCGTGCCGTTGCAGCCGCAAGTGTTCGATCTCTTGCTCTATCTCGTCGCGCAACGCACGCGTGTGGTCAGCAAGGATGACCTGATCAGCCAGATCTGGAGCGATCGGGTCATCTCGGATTCCGCGCTGAACAGCCGGATCAATGCCGCGCGCAAGGCGATCGGTGACGACGGCGCGACACAGCGGCTGATCAAGACCATCCCGCGCAAGGGCTTTCGCTTCGTCGGCGACGTCCGGGAAGAAATGGCAGCGTCGGTCGCACCAGTCGAAGCCAGGCCCGCTCTCCCGCGCATCGCGGACCGCCCGGCGGTCGCCGTGCTGGCCTTCGAGAACATGAGCGGCGATCCCGCGCAGGATTATTTCGGCGACGGGATCAGCGAGGACATCCTCACGGCGCTGTCGAAACAACGCTGGTTCATGGTGATCGCCCGCAACTCGTCCTTCACCTACAAGGGACGCGCGGTCCACATCAGGCAGATCGCCGAGGAGCTCGGCGTCCGCTACGTCGTCGAAGGCAGCGTGCGCAAGGCGAACAACCGGGTGCGCATCACCGCGCAGCTCAACGATGCCGCATCGGGCGGCCATCTGTGGGCCGAGCGCTATGACCGCGATCTGGTCGACGTCTTCGCCGTCCAGGACGAGATCACCAACGCGATCGTGGCGGCGATCGAGCCGCAGATCCATGCAGCAGAGAATTTTCGCGCCGATCGCAAGCCACCGTCGAGCCTCGATGCATGGGATCTGTTGATGCGGGCGCTATCGCACTATTGGCGCGTGACCCGGCGTGATCACGAGGCCGCGCGGGCCCTGCTCGAAGGCGCGATCGGGATTGATCCGAACTACGGCCGGGCGCTGTCGGTGCTGGCGGCAAACCACATGCTCGGCGTGCATCTCGGCTGGGCCGAGCTCGCCGCGGTGGCGCCGGTGGCGGAAGCCGCCGCACTGGCCGCACTGCGCTGCGACCATGAGGATGCCTGGGCGCATGTCGCACTCGGCAGCGTCTGCTTCTCGACACGCCGGCTTGCGGATGCGCTGTCCGAGTTCGAGCAAGCGCTCGCGCTCAATCCGAACTTCTCGCTGGCGCAAGGCTATTACGCACTGGCGCTGTCCTATGCCGGACGGCCGAAGGATTCGTTCGAGGCCGCCCAAAGGGCGATCCGGCTGTCACCGCGCGATCCGTCGCTGGCGATCTATCAGGGCATCGCCGGCTATGCGCGTTTCACCGAACGCCAATACGACGAGGCCATCGCGCTCGCGCGCGAGGCGATCCGCCATCGCGGCGATCTCACCGGCGCCTACCGCGTGCTCGCGGTCTCAGCCGGCATGACGGGCGACGCGATGCTCGCGGAGACGGCGCTGGGCGAGCTCCGTCGCACCCAGCCGGACATCTCGCTGCACTGGATCGCGACAAAGCTGCCATGGGCCAATGACGCCGATCGCGAGCACTATCTGGAGGGATTTCGGCGCGCGGGGTTGCGTTAGACGACCGTGATGCGGTCTCTACGTCGTGCGCTTGCGGCGCAGGTGGACGATGACGTCGAGCCGCGCGATCTCGTGCCCGGGAAGCGCCTCGGGGATCTTGGTGAAGGCAAGATCGTCGGCAACATCGACCAGCACATCCTCGCCTTCGAGATAGAAGTGCGGATGCACGGATGTGTCGGTGTCGAAGAACGACTTGATGCCGTCGGCCGCGATCCGGCGGAGCAGGCCAGCCTCGGTGAACTGGTTCAGCGTGTTATAGACGGTCGCGAGCGACAGATACGCGTTCGCCGCCATCGCCTCTTCATAGAGGCTCTCTGCGGTGACATGACGATGGCCGCCCAGGAACAGCAATTGGCCGAGCGCGAGGCGCTGACGCGTCGGGCGCAGGCCGGCATTGCCCAGCAGTTGCAGGCAGTGCTGCACGCCCGCGTCCGGCGGCAGCTCGTGGCCGGCGACATCAGGTCCGTCATCGTCACCCACAGGGATATTCGTGGCCTGGATGTCCATCGATTGTCTCACGCGTCTCACGGCTCAAGGAAGCAGGACACGCCGTTCCGGGTCCCGCCAGTTGCCATTCGATCGCAAAGGCGGCGGCTCGGCTTTGATCCGGATCAAATCCGCAGCGCAGCCGCCTCGACCTATCGCAAGGCGGTCCGGTTTATTCCGCGTGGCGCAAGAAGGCTCCGACTACCGTCCCGCGACGCTGTGTCGCTAGTTCCACCGGCCGTGTCGGCCAACGACCGACATCATGGCTCTCCCCGGCAATAAGAGGCCGATCCATCAAAACAGGACGCGCTGTACATTTTTTGTGCGAGCCCTGTCGCGACTTTCATCTTGCGGCGCCGAACGGGACTGTGTGAGCCTCGATATCGGATGGGGACTGGGATGGGCCGGCCGTCGCTTTGCGCGCGAGGACGTTGCGGAGCGTTCACGGCCGGTCGCTTGAGAAAGATACGACATGCCAAAACGAGTGTTGCTTGGTCTCCTCCTGGCTTGCGGCCTCACGGCCCCGGCACTGGCGCAAGAGCCGAAAACGGGGGGCGTGGTCAATGCCGTGATCCAGCCCGAGCCGCCCGGCCTGATGCTCGCCCTGGTCCAGAACGGCCCGACCCAGATGGTGTCGGGCAATATCTTCGAGGGGCTGCTGCGCTACAGCCCCAAGCTCGAACCGCAGCCGGAGCTCGCCGAGAGCTGGAGCGTCAGCGAGGACGCCAAGACCTACACCTTCAAGCTCAGGAAGGGCGTGACCTGGCATGACGGCAAGCCCTTCACCGCCGCCGACGTGCTGTTCTCGGTCGAGATGCTGAAGCAGACCCATGCGCGCGCCCGCAACAACCTCGCGCAGGTCGACAAGGTCGAGGCGCCCGACGACTACACTGTCGTGTTCACGCTGAAGCAGCCGTTCGGCCCGTTCCTCGGCATCTTCGAGGTCGGATCGATGCCGATGGTGCCGAAGCATCTCTATGACGGCACCGACTTCAAGACCAATCCTTACAACAACGCGCCTGTCGGCACCGGCCCCTTCATGTTCAGGGAGTGGCAGAAGGGCTCGTTCATCCGCCTAGTCAAGAACCCGAACTATCATGAGAAGGGCAAGCCCTATCTCGACGAGATCTACTGGCAGATCATTCCCGACGCCGCGGCGCGCTCGGTGGCGTATGAGACCGGCAAGGTCGATGTGCTGCCCGGCGGCTCGGTCGAGAACTTCGACGTGCCGCGGCTGTCCAAGCTGAAGGACACTTGCGTCACCGGCGCCGGTTGGGAGTTCTTCTCGCCGCTGGCCTGGCTGTGGCTCAACAACCGCCAGGGTCCGCTCGCCGACAAGCGGGTGCGGCAGGCGGTCATGTATGCGATCGATCGCGACTTCGCCAAGGACGTGATCTGGAACGGGCTCGGCAAGGTCGCAACCGGCCCGTCCGCCTCGACCATCAAATACTACACCGACGACGTGAAGAAATATCCGTACGATCCGGCCAAGGCCAAGGCGCTGCTGAAGGAAGCCGGCTACAAGGGCGAGAAGATCCGCCTGCTGCCGCTCGCCTATGGCGAGACCTGGCAGCGCTGGGGTGAAGCGGTGAAGCAGAACCTGATGGACGTCGGCATCAATATCGAGACCATCGCCACCGACGTTGCCGGCGGCAACCAGAAGATCGGCGATTGGGATTACGACATCGCCTTCACCTATCTCTACCAGTACGGCGACCCCGCCCTCGGCGTCGGCCGCAACTACGTCTCCAGCGCCATCGCCAAGGGCCAGGTGTTCAACAATGTCGAGGGTTACTCCAACCCGGAGATCGACAAGCTGTTCGCCGACGGCGCGGTCGCAACCCCTGACTCCAAGCGCAAGGAGATCTACGAGAAGGCGCAGAAGATCCTGGTCGAGGACGTGCCGGTGGCCTGGATGCTCGAGCTGCAATTCCCGACCATCACGCGCTGCAAGGTCAAGAACCTGATCACCACGGGCATCGGGGTCAATGACGGCTTCAAGGACGCATGGCTCGAGAAGTGAGGGCGGGCACTCCGAACTCCGCTTACCTCTCCCGCTTGCGGGAGAGGTCGACGCGCTCGCAGAGCGCGGCGGGAGAGGGCTTTCTCCTCTTGGCGTCCTCTCTGCGGAAATACCCTCTCCCCTGCCCTCTCCCGCAAGCGGGAGAGGGAGCGCACCGTGATTGTCGCTGCGTTCAACCTGATCTGATCGCCATCTAAGATGCTCTCCTTCGTCGCTCAACGTATCCTGAAGGGCGTGATCGTCCTGCTTGCGATCGTCGTCCTCAATTTCTTCCTGATCCGGCTTGCGCCCGGCGATCCCGCTGTCGTGATGGCGGGCGAGGCCGGAGCCAGTGACCAGGTCTTCGTCAAGCAGCTCCGGGAAAAGTTCGGCCTCGACAAGCCGCTGCCCGAGCAGCTTTTCATCTACGTCAAGGGCGTCGTGACGCTCGACCTCGGCTTCTCCTTCCGCCAGCAGGCACCGGTCGCAAAGCTGATCGGCGAACGGCTGCCGGCGACACTGCTGCTGACGCTGACGGCATTCGCGATCTCGCTCGCGCTCGGCATTCTGTTCGGCACCTTCGCCGCGCGCTTTGCCGGGACCTTCCTCGACACGGCCATCACCGTGTTCGCGCTGGTCTTCTATGCCATGCCGCTGTTCTGGGTGGCGCTGATGGGCATCCTGCTGTTCTCGGTCACCATGGATTGGTTGCCGAGTTTTGGTTACGAGACGGTCGGTGCCAACCTCACCGGCCTCGCCCATGCGGTCGATGTCGCAAAGCACCTGATCATGCCGGCGATGACGCTCGGCCTGTTCTTCATGGCGACCTATACCCGCATGACGCGCGCCTCGATGCTGGAGGTGAAGCGGCTCGACTTCGTCAAGACGGCGCGGGCCAAGGGCCTCTCTGACGCCGTGATCCAGCGCCGCCACGTGCTGCGCAACGCGCTGCTGCCGGTCGTGACGCTGGCCGGCGTGCATTCCGGCACGCTGATCGGCGGTGCCGTCATCACCGAGACCGTGTTCGCCTGGCCCGGCATCGGACGCCTGATGTACGACGCCCTGCTCCAGCGCGACTACAATCTGCTGCTTGGCGTCTTCGTGATCTGCTCCGCCATGGTGCTGATCTTCAACCTCATCACCGACCTGGTCTACCGACTGGTCGATCCGCGCATCGAATTCGCCTCATGAAACAGTTCTGGAAATCGATGCTGAAGAGCCCGAGCGGCGTCATCGGGCTCGTCATCCTGGTGCTCGCGATCTCGGTCGCATTGTTCGGGCCGATGCTGTTCCCAAACTCGCCCTGGCGCATGGTGCAGCGGCCGTTCCTGCCGCCGTTCACGCTCTCGACGGTGCCGCTCGGCACCGACGCGCTCGGTCGCGACGTGTTCGCCGGCATGATTTTTGGCGCACGCGTCTCGCTGCTGGTGGGCCTCGTCTCCACGCTGGTGGCGCTGGTCGTCGGCATGCCCATCGGCGCCATGGCCGGCTATTTCGGCGGCAGGGTCGATGACGCCCTGATGCGCTTCACCGAGTTCTTCCAGACCATTCCGAGCTTCGCGCTCGCGATCGTGCTGGTCGCGATCCTGCAGCCTTCGATCTATTCGATCGTGACCTCGATCGCGCTGGTGAGCTGGCCGCCGGTCGCCCGTCTCGTGCGCGGCGAGGTGCTGTCGCTGCGCACGCGCGAATATGTCCAGGCCGCCGTGGTCACCGGGCAGTCGCACACCTGGATCATCCTGCGCGAGATCCTGCCCAACGCGCTGTCACCGGTGATCGTGCTGGCCTCGCTGATGGTGGCGACCGCGATACTGCTGGAATCCTCGCTGTCCTTCCTCGGCCTCGGCGATCCCAATCTGATCTCCTGGGGCTACATGGTCGGCGCCGGCCGCACCGTGATCCGCCAGGCCTGGTGGATCACCGTGTTTCCCGGTGTCGCCATCCTGATCTCCGTGCTCGGATTGAACCTGATCGGCGAAGGCCTCAACGACGCGCTCAATCCGCGTCTGTCGCGAGAGGGACGCTGACGATGAGCGCCGCGCCCGCCGTCTCCATCAAGAACCTCAAGATCGCGCTGCCGAAAGGCGCCGAGCGTCCGTTCGCCGTGGACGGCGTCTCGCTGGACCTGCGGCCCGGCAAGATCGTCTGCGTCGTCGGCGAGTCCGGCTCCGGCAAGTCGATGTGCGCGCATGCGCTGATGGGCCTGTTGCCTGATACGGTGTCTATCGCCTCCGGCGAGATCCAGTTCGAAGACCGCGACCTGCTCAACCTCGATGACGACGGCTGGCGCGATCTGCGCGGCCGCAGGCTGGCGATGATTTTTCAGGAGCCGATGACCGCGCTCAATCCGCTGATGCGGATCGGCGACCAGATGGCGGAGATGTTCGAGGCACACGGCCTGCTCACGCCGGGAGAGCGGCGCGCGAGAGCGCTCGCTTTGGCACGGGAAGTCGGCCTGCCCGATCCCGAGCGCATCGTCCGCGCCTATCCGCACCAGCTCTCCGGCGGCCAGCGCCAGCGCGCCATGATTGCGATGGCGCTGGCGCTCGAGCCGGCCGTGCTGGTCGCGGACGAGCCCACCACCGCGCTCGACGTCACCACGCAGGCGCAGATCCTGAAACTGATCCGCAACCTTCAGCGCAATCGCAACATGGCGGTGATGTTCATCACCCATGATTTCGGCGTGGTCGCCGACATCGCCGACCAGGTCGTCGTGCTCCGGCATGGCAAGGTCGTCGAGGAAGGCCCGGCCGCGACCGTCTTCAACGAGCCGCAGCACGACTACACCAAGGCCCTGCTCGCAGCCGTGCCCTCGATGGATCCGCCAGAGCGAAAGCCGCTCGACGATCAGGCCAGGGCGGTCGAGGTGATCGGTCTGGACAAGACCTACGTGACATCCGGCGGCTGGTTTCGCGAGGACCGCCGCGTCGATGCGGCGCGCGCGGTCAATTTCGACATCCTCAAGGGCGAGACGCTCGGCCTCGTCGGCGAATCCGGTTCCGGAAAATCGTCGGTGGCGCGGCTCGTGATGCGGCTGATCGAGGCGGACCGCGGCACGGTGCGGATCGGCGAGACCGATCTCACGTCGCTCTCTGGCAAGGCGCTGCGCACCGAGCGCCACCGCATCCAGATGATCTTCCAGGATCCGTTCGCCTCGCTCAATCCGCGGCGCAAGATCGGCCACATCATCGCCGACGGCCCGATCGCGGCGGGCATCGATCCGAAGATCGCCTTCGACCGCGCCCGCGATCTCCTCAAGATGGTGGGCCTCGATGCCGGCGCGCTCGAACGCTATCCGCATGAATTCTCGGGCGGCCAGCGCCAGCGCATCGGCATTGCGCGCGCGCTGGCGCTCGAGCCCGAGATCATCGTCGCGGATGAAGCCGTCTCCGCGCTCGACGTCTCGGTGCAGGCGCAAGTCTTGAGACTGCTCGAAGACCTCAAGGTACGCCTGGGCCTCTCGATGCTGTTCATCACCCACGATTTGCGCGTCGCCGCCCAGATCTGCGACCGCATCGCGGTAATGCAGCGCGGCGCCATCGTCGAGTTGAAGCCGACGGCGCAGCTCTTCGCCGCGCCGGAGCATGCCTATACGCGGGAGCTGCTTGCGGCGGTGCCGGGGCGCAAGGACCGCGCGCCGGCGGCGTGAACGAACGCGTGCGACAGCCGAATTCGAGATCGTTCTAAGACTTGCCCGCCGCAA
Source organism: Bradyrhizobium sp. SHOUNA76 (assembly GCF_023006445.1). Taxonomy (NCBI): domain Bacteria; kingdom Pseudomonadati; phylum Pseudomonadota; class Alphaproteobacteria; order Hyphomicrobiales; family Nitrobacteraceae; genus Bradyrhizobium; species Bradyrhizobium sp. SHOUNA76. Next base: position 24,221 of record NZ_JALBHA010000027.1, on the reverse strand, counting down.
GATGAGAAACATATTCGATTGAACGGCATTGGCTTGGCAAGATTGTCCTTGCTGGCGGCAGCAAAGGGAAAATTGGCATCGGACCGCGCGCGTCGTGATGCGTTGCGCAGCTTCGCAATTCACGCGAGAGAGCAAACCGGGGCATCCGACCGCCGGAGTACCATCACGCGCATTTGTTCTGACGTGAGCGGCTGCGCCGTTTCGAAGCCGAAACAGGCGCCATAGATCGAAATGGAATGATCACCGTCATCTGATGACGGATTTGCCAACTGATATCCGGAGCCACCATGGGCGAAGTTATTCAATTTGTCTCAAAGTCCGAGCGCGAGCGAGCGCGTCTTATTCAAGAGGCACGCGCCATTTACGACAGCATCTTCCCATCGGCTGATCCCGCCAGCGAGGGGCAGGATAAGGCAGCGAGAGGCCGGCGGTCCATCGGACGCGACGGGAGTAACCTGTCGTGATCAAGATCATCGCCGTGCTTTGCAGCATCGCCTCTCCGACCAATTGTCACGAGCAGATCGTCACCACCTCGGATTTTGCGGAGGTTTCGGTGCAGTCCTGCCTGATGGGCGCGCCGCAACTCGCCGACTGGATGAACCAGCATCCGGCCGAGCGACTGGCAGCGTGGCGCTGCGTGATCGGGAAGCAGGCCGGCCGGGGAATCTAGCGACGAAGCTGATCGAGCAGGTCGCACGGTGACGACAATCCGCCACCGGCGAAAATCAACTTCTTGCGCCTCGCCGCACGCGCCGAACGGTATCGCTCTAACGGTATCGCCCTATCGGGTAGTGTTGCTCCAGGTCGGAACGGAATTGGTCACTCCGACCGAGGGCCAATTGTACGAGCCGACCGACGGTGCCGTGACCGTGCCGGCCGTCTGTCCGGATGACCCGTAGGACGCCCTCGGCTGCGCTGCCGATGCTGGCGCACCGCTATAGCTCGGCGCCACCACACCCGTGCTGTAATGTCGGCTCGACCGGACCTTCTTTGCTTCAGCCGCGAAAGGCGCGGCAAGCAATCCGGTCGTGATGAGCGCGGCAATGGCGAATTTGATGGTTTTCATGGCTGATCCTTTCGCCCGCTGCACGCCCCGGTATTCAACTGTACATTCACCGGACAATTTCCATAGGTCTCAGTTCATAACTCCGTGCGCGAGCGAAGGTGCCGAAGCGCAGGGAGCACGCATCCGCCGCCTTCGGATCGACCCGAATCAGCGTTAGTGCATTGCGATCAGTGACTTCCCTGGACGCGAGCAGCATGACCGGCGCCGAACTGAAGCAACTCCGCGACGACCTCTCCGACGCCCTCGAGCGCAAGCTCACGGCGGCCGACATGGCCAAGCTCTGCGGATTGCCGGAGAAGGGCGGCGCTGACACCATCCGGCGCTGGGAGGTCAGCGGTCCGACGCCGTCGGCGACCAAAGTGCTGCGCGTGCTGGCGATGGCGAGCGAGCGCTATCCGATCCTGGAGAAGTTCGACATCTTCGATCGCCATGACGTGCGCGAGGAGGACCGGCCTGCAAAACGCGCGGCGTTCCGCGAACAGATGCGCGATGAGGCGCGACGGCGTCTTGGTTAATGAAGCAGGCTCAGAGGTTACCGGAAAGCTGCGAAGTTAAGCCTTCCTTCAGCATTTCTTAAGCCGACATTAAGCACGAAAATCATTTGCAGCCCAATAAGTTAGCTTGGGCCTCGCTGTGCCACGCATGTGACAGCATTTTCGTCAAAAGCAAGCTATCTGCAAAACCAACGCCGGCGCGGAAAAGCGCGCCTGCCGGGGACCTTTAGTGTTGGAGTTTGGACTATGAAGAAGATTCTGTTTGCGACCGTGGCGCTGCTCGCGATGGGCGCGGCTGCCCCGGCCGTCGGCGCCGATCTCGGCAACCGCAACTACTATAAGACGCCCGCGCCGGCCTATGCCGCGCCAATCTATAACTGGACCGGTTTCTATATCGGCGGCCATGTCGGCGGCGCGTTCTCCAGCGACAACAACTTCAACGGCCTCTCCACCGGCAACAACGGCAACGGCCGTTTCCTCGGCGGCGTGCAGGTCGGAGCGGACTGGCAGATCAACCCGAACTTCGTGGTCGGCGTCGAAGGTCAGTATTCCTGGCTCTCCGGCAGCGTCGGCGCAGTGTTTCCGGGCGGCGTCGCCTACACCAACGACCAGCGTGGCCTCGGCTCGATCACCGGCCGCGTCGGCTACACCTGGGGCCCCGGCCTCGTCTACGTGAAGGGCGGCTATGCCTATTCGGACAACAACGAGAAGGTGACCGTCGGTGGCGTGCCGACCGGGTTCGTGATCACTGGCGATCACCGCAACGGCTACACGGTCGGCGCCGGCCTCGAATACATGTTCGCCCCGAACTGGTCGGCCAAGGCCGAGTACCAGTACTACAATTTCGGCGAGGCGAGCTTCACCGGCGGTCCGCTCGCGGGCACCGGCAGCTTCACCACCGACGACCACACCATCAAGGCGGGCGTCAACTATCGCTTCAACTGGGCAAGCCCGGCGGTCGCGCGCTACTGATCGGTTACCGCAATCTTAAGATGACCCAGGGCCGGCGATTTCGCCGGCCCTTCTTTTTTCGCCCTGCGGAACACGCGCAACCTTTTGCGGAGATTGCGAATTTTTAACTCGCCGTGCGGATACTGCCGGCCACCAAGCAGAAACAAGAATTGTTGGGGGAATTTCGATGGCGATCCGTCTCAGCCTTAGCGGCTCACTTGGCCGAATGCGGCCGCGTTTCAAGATGCCGACCTGGGGCGTGCGCGGCAGCCTGTTCGCGGCCTTCGCGGTGATCGCTGGCATGGGCCTCGTGATCTCGGCCGGCGCCGGCCTCGTGCTGCAAAATCTCGGCGGACGGATGACCGAACTGAGCGGGCGGGACATTCCGCGCCTTGCCGCCAGCCTGCAATTGTCGGCACTGAGCGCGAGCCTTGCGGCACAGGGACCGGCCCTGCTCGCGGCTCAAACCGAGGACGCCCTGAAAGAGCGCACCGCGAAGCTCAAGGAGCTGCAGGAGCAGACGCAGAAGAAGCTCAACGAGATCATCGAGCTCGGTGGCGACAAGAATGTCGTCTCCGGACTCAGCGAGACGATGAAGAGCATCAACGAGGCGGCCCAGAGCCTGGCCAAGGCCGCCCGCGAACGGCTGGATATCGCCGCCCTACACGACAAGCAATATGACGCGCTGCGCAGCGCGCAGGGCGCCTTCGTCGGCGCGGCCAGCCCGGCCATGCTCGACGCGCAGACCCGGGTCAACGCGATTCTCGGCTCGGCCGACCTGTCCGCCGCAGATGCCTCCGACGCCGCGCAGACCGTCGGCCAGCTCGGCAACGTCGTCGCCAGCGGCAATCTCGCAGCCGCTGACATGAGTGCGGCGCTATCGGCCAACACGAGCGACAAGCTCGACGACATCCAGAAGGGATTCAAGACGGCACAGGGCCGCCTTCGCTCCAACCTTGATCTGTTGCCGGACAATCAGGGCAACAAGATGCTGCGCGAAACAGCGGAGAAGCTGCTCGCGCTCGGCACCGGCAAGACCGGCGTGTTCAATCTGCGCGAGAAGGAGCTCGATTCCGTCGACTACGGCCAGACCATCCTGGACGAGACCCGCAAACTCAATATCGGACTCGGCATCAGCGTGCAGCAGCTCGTCGACGGCGTGCAGAAGGAGACCAACAGCTCGACCTCCCAGGCGCAGCGGGAGACCTCGCTCGCGACGACCGTGATGCTGGCGCTCGGCTCGCTGATGCTGGTCGGCTCGGCGCTGTTCGTCTGGCTCTATGTCGGCCGCAACATCCTGCGCCGCATCCGTGAGCTTCAGCGCACCATGCAGCTGCTGTCGGCCGGCGACCTCGACACCGAGATCGTCCGTTCCCGGCAAAACGATGAGATCGGCGTGATGAAGGAAACACTGACCGTGTTCCGCGACAGCATGATCGAAGCACGGGCGCTCGCCGGCGAGCAGGAAAAAGACCGTGTCGCCAAGGCCGAGCGGGCCGCGCGCATGGAAGCGAAGATCGCCGAATTCGAAAACACGGTGCGCTCGGCGCTCGACAATCTGGCGCAGTCGGCCAATTCGATGCAATCGACCGCGCAGAGCATGTCGACGACCGCCGACCAGTCCAACGCGCTGGTCAATGCGGTCGCCTCCGCCGCCGAAGAGACCTCGGTCAACGTGCAAACCGTGTCGTCGGGCACCGAGCAGCTGTCCTCCTCGATCGAGGAGATCAGCAGGCAGGTCGTCACTTCGGCCGCGATCGCCAAGAAGGCGGTCGACGAGGCCGGCGCCACCGACGCCACGGTGCAGAGCCTCGCCGACAGCGCGAGCCGCATCAGCGTCGTGGTCGATTTGATCCAGACCATCGCCTCGCAGACCAACCTGCTCGCGCTCAACGCCACCATCGAGGCGGCGCGTGCGGGCGAGGCCGGCCGCGGCTTCGCCGTGGTTGCCTCCGAGGTGAAGAGTCTCGCGAGCCAGACCGCCAAGGCGACGGAGGAAATCCGCACCCAGATCGCCAGCATGCAGGACATCACGACATCGGCGGTCGGCGCCATCCAGGGCATCGGCCGGATCATCGGCGAGATCGACGGCGTGACCACGACGATCGCGGCCGCGGTCGAGGAGCAGGGCGCTGCCACCCGCGAGATCGCGCGCAACATCCAGCATGCGGCCGGCGGCACCAGCGAAGTCTCCAGCAACATTGTCGGCGTCTCCACCGCGTCGGCCGAAGCGGGCGCCGCGGCGAACGAAGTGCTGAGCGCCTCCGACGCGCTGCGGCGCGAAGCCGACATGCTGCGCGGAGAGATCGACGCATTCCTCAACAACATGCGGGCGGCGTAAGGACTCCGGCGACACGGGGACTCCGCTCCCTCTCCCGCTTGCGGGGGAGGGTCGGGGTGGGGGTGCCTCCGCATCGGGAGCATTTGAGGGCACGCAGAGAGTATCCCCGCGCGGAGAGAGCCCCCACCCGGCGCTTCGCGCCGACCTCCCCCGCAAGCGGGAGCGATAACCGAGTTCGGAGCGCGAGCGTCCCACATCACGGAAAAACGCCGGCAGGTATGACGGCCATGCGGAGACCACGGCCCGCCCTTTTTCGGCTGGCGCCCCGCCCGCGCTCGGTTTAAGCCGGTAGCATGAACGCAAAAACCGACATCGTGCAGTCCTCGGCCGAGGCCCTGCGCTACCCCTGGGAACAGCATCCTGGTCACGAAGAGATCGTCGAGGTGCGTCCCGGCGTGTTGTGGGCACGGCTGAAGCTGCCGTTTCGCCTCAACCACGTGAACGTCTACCTGCTCGCCGACGGCGACGGCTATGCCATGGTGGATACCGGCTTCGGCAACGAAGAGACGATCGAGGCCTGGACCAAGCTGTTCGACGGGCCGCTGAAGGGCGTCACCATCACGCGCCTGATCGTCACCCACTCCCACCCCGACCATGTCGGACTTGCGGGCTGGGTCGTCGAGCGGTTCAACTGCCCGCTGGTGATGTCGCAGGTCGAATATCTGCAATCGGTCTATCACCAGAACCGCGGCACCGCGGAACGGCAGGAGGCGCAGCGGCTGTTCTTCCGTCACCATGGCATGGACGAGTCGCTCACCGAAAAGCTGCTGGGCCGCGGCCAGGATTATCTCAAGCGCGTCTCGGTGCTGCCGCCCTCCTACCGCCGCATCTCCCACGGCGACGACGTCGTGATCGGCACGCGCCGCTTCAAGGTGATCACCGGTGGCGGTCACGCGCTCGACCAGGTGATGCTGTATTGCGCCGACGACAAGCTGTTCCTCTCCGCCGACCAGGTGCTGAGCAAGATCTCGCCCAATGTCAGCGTCTGGGCGGTCGAGCCCGACCAGAACTCGCTCGGCGAGTATCTGGCCTCGCTCGCCAGCCTCACCACGACCCTGCCCTACGACGTGCTGGTGCTGCCCGGCCACGGCGTGCCGTTCTACGGACTTAAGACCCGCATCAAGCAGCTCGCCGACCACCATGAAGAGCGCTGCCGCCTGATCGCGGAAGCCTGCCGCGAGGTGCCGCAGACCTCGCGCGCCTTGGTGCCGGTCGTGTTCAACAAGCATGTGCTCGACGAGCACCAGATGGGCTTTGCCGCCGGCGAGCTGGTCGCGCACGTCAACTACATGATCGTCGAGGGCCGGCTGACGGCGGAGGCGAAGAACGGCGTGCTGCAGTTCCGGACGACGTGAGCTAAGGCGTCGGCGCGACCGGCTGCGCAATCATGGACGAAGCGCGCGCCTTGGACAAAATGTCCATGGCAGCAGCCGGGGTCCGTGCCTTCCCTGCAGCCTCGGCCCCCGCGGGCAGGCCCGTGTTAGGCGTTTGATCCACATCAACTATCGCCGGCGATACGCCGCTATCAGTAGACCCGCGCGCCCCGTGACAAATGTGTGCGGGCGCATGGACATTGGAGCTGGAAAAGCTCTAAAAATGAGCGGCCGCCGTGGCCGGGTTCCGTTGCAGGTTTTGCCGATGGATTACAACCAGTTCTTCGATTCCGCCCTCGATCGTCTCCACGCCGAGCGGCGCTACCGCGTGTTCGCGGACCTCGAGCGGACGGCCGGCAGATTCCCGCACGCGGTCTGGCACTCGCCCAAGGGCAAGCGCGACGTCGTGATCTGGTGCTCCAACGATTATCTCGGCATGGGCCAGCACCCGAAGGTGGTCGGCGCCATGGTCGAGACCGCAACGCGCGTCGGCACCGGTGCCGGCGGCACCCGCAACATCGCCGGCACGCATCATCCGCTGGTCCAGCTCGAGGCCGAGCTTGCCGATCTCCACGGCAAGGAAGCCGCGCTGCTGTTCACCTCGGGCTATGTCTCGAACCAGACCGGCATCCCGACCATCGCAAAGCTCATTCCGAACTGTCTCATTCTCTCGGACGAGCTCAACCACAATTCGATGATCGAGGGCATCCGCCAGTCGGGCTGCGAGCGGGTCGTGTTTCGCCACAACGATCTTGCGCATCTCGAGGCGCTGCTGAAGGCGGCCGACCCGAACCGTCCGAAGCTGATCGTCTGCGAGAGCCTCTATTCCATGGACGGCGACGTCGCCCCGCTCGCCAAGATCTGCGATCTCGCCGAGAAGTACAAAGCGATGACCTATGTCGACGAGGTCCACGCCGTCGGCATGTACGGTCCGCGCGGCGGCGGCATCGCCGAGCGTGACGGCGTCATGCATCGCATCGACATTCTGGAAGGCACGCTGGCGAAAGCGTTCGGCTGCCTCGGCGGCTACATCGCCGCCAACGGCCAGATCATCGATGCCGTGCGCTCCTATGCACCGGGCTTCATCTTCACGACCGCGCTGCCGCCGGCGATCTGCTCGGCTGCGACCGCCGCGATCAAGCATCTGAAGACCTCGAACTGGGAGCGCGAGCGCCACCAGGACCGTGCCGCCCGCGTCAAGGCGATCCTCAACGCCGCCGGCCTGCCTGTCATGTCGAGCGACACCCACATCGTGCCGCTGTTCGTCGGCGATCCCGAGAAGTGCAAGCAGGCGTCCGACCTCCTGCTCGAAGAGCACGGCGTCTACATCCAGCCGATCAACTATCCGACGGTCGCCAAGGGCAGCGAACGGCTGCGCATCACGCCCTCGCCCTATCACGACGACGGCCTGATCGATCAGCTCGCCGAAGCCCTGCTGCAGGTGTGGGACCGCCTCGGCCTGCCGCTGCGCGAGAAGTCGCTGGCGGCGGAGTAGGCTTTCCTTACCCTCCCCTGAGGGGGCCTGGAGGGGGGAGGGCAAGTGCCAACGCCGCTCGCCCCGAGCTTAACGACAACCCCAGTTCCCGCCCTCGGCCGGCATTTCGCTGTCGCCTCCACCCCTCCAACGCGCTAGATTTACAGGGAAAATGAGCTTGGGCGCCGGTCAGCGCCCTGGGAGAAGCGCGCTCGCCATGCTGCACGATTGGGGCGTGATCGCCGCCGCCTTCGGCTATATCGGCTTCCTGTTCCTGGTGGCGAGCCATGGCGACCGCCGCTCGCCGGCCGGACGCGGCCGTGCCTCCGGCTGGATCTATCCGCTGTCGCTGGCGATCTACTGCACCTCCTGGACCTTCTTCGGCTCGGTCGGCTTCGCCACCCGCACCTCGACCGACTTCCTCGCCATCTATGTCGGCCCGATCCTGATGATCGGGCTCGGCGCGGGCGTCTTGCGTCGCGTGATCCAGCTGGCGAAAGCCCACAACATCACCTCGATCGCTGATTTCATCGGCGCGCGCTACGGCAAGAGCCAGGCGGTGGCGGCGACCGTCGCGCTGATCGCGATCATCGGCTCGGTGCCCTACATCGCGCTCCAGCTCAAGGCGGTCGCCTCCTCGCTCGCAACGATCCTGAGCGAGGACCAGGCCTTCTCCCACATCCCGATCATCGGCGACATGGCGCTGATGGTGACGCTGGCGATGGCCGCCTTCGCGGTGCTGTTCGGCACGCGGCAGACCGACGCCACCGAGCACCAGCACGGCCTCATGCTGGCGGTCGCGACCGAATCCATCATCAAGCTGGTTGCCTTCCTCGCCGCCGGCATCTTCGTCACCTTCTGGATGTTCTCGCCGCAGGAACTGATCGAGCGCGCCATGAAGACGCCGGAGGCGGTGCGCACCATCAACTATTCGCCGTCAATCGGCAACTTCCTCACGATGACGCTGCTGTCACTGTGCGCGATCATGCTGCTGCCGCGCCAGTTCCACGTCAGTGTGGTGGAGAACTCCAGCGATGCCGAAGTCGGCCGCGCACGCTGGCTGTTCCCGCTCTACCTCATCGCCATCAACCTGTTCGTCATCCCGATCGCGCTCGCCGGCCTCGTCAGCTTCCCGTTCGGCGCGGCCGACCCTGACATGTACGTGCTGGCGTTGCCGATGGAGGGAGGTGCGGATCTGCTCAGCGTCGCCATCTTCGTCGGCGGCCTGTCGGCGGCAACCGCGATGGTGATCGTCGAATGCGTCGCGCTCTCCATCATGGTCTCGAACGACCTCGTGGTGCCCCTGGTGCTGCAACGACGGCCTGAGGGGCGCACCGGCGGCGCCGATTTCAGCGACTTCCTGCTGCGCTCGCGGCGGCTCGCGATCTTCGCCATCATGGTGATGGCCTATTTCTACTACCGCGCGCTCGGCAATACCCAGCTTGTGGCGATCGGCCTGCTCTCCTTTGCCGCCATCGCCCAGCTCGCGCCGAGCTTCTTCGGCGGGCTGCTGTGGCGGCGCGCGACCGCGCGCGGCGCGATCGGCGGCATGCTGATCGGCTTCGCGGTGTGGCTCTACACGCTGTTCATACCGAGCTTCATGGACACCTCGACCACGGGAATCCTGCTGCTCCAGCATGGACCGTTCGGCATCGAGGCGTTGCGGCCGCAGGCGCTGTTCGGCGCCGATCTGCCGCCGCTGATGCACGGCGTCATCTGGTCGCTGTCGCTCAACATCCTGACCTATGTGCTGCTGTCGCTGGCGCGAAGGCCCTCGTCCATCGAGCTGTTGCAGGCCGATCTGTTCGTGCCCAACACGCTCGCGCCGATCTCCCCGGGTTTCCGCCGCTGGCGCACCACCGTCACCGTGCAGGACATCCAGACCACAGTCGCGCAATATCTCGGACCCGACCGCGCCCGGCATTCCTTCGAGGCCTTCTCGGCGCGGCGCAATGTCCGGCTGGAATCCGGAGCCCCCGCTGATTTCGAGCTGTTGCAGCACGCCGAGCACCTGATCGCTTCCTCGATCGGCGCGGCGTCCTCCCGCCTCGTGATGTCGCTGCTGCTGCGCAAGCGCACGGTCTCGGCCAAAGCCGCGCTCAAGCTGCTCGACGACTCCCACGCGGCCCTGCATTTCAACCGCGAGATCCTCCAGACCGCGCTCAACCACGTGCGCCAGGGCATCGCCGTGCTCGATGCCGACCTGCAACTGATCTGCTCCAACCGGCAGTTCGGCGATCTCCTCAACGTTCCCCCGCACATCGTCCAATTCGGCACGCCCCTGCGCGAGATCCTGGAGTTCATGGGCGTGAGCGATCCGGACCATCAGGCCGACCGTGAGGCGATGATCGAGCAGCGCCTCGCGGCCTACACCACCGACAGCGAGCCCTATCTCGAGCGCCTGCCGGAACGCCACATGGTGATCGAGGTGCTGACCAACCGCATGCCCGGCGGAGGCTTCGTCATCACCTTCACCGACGTGACGCCAACATTCGAAGCCGCGGAAGCACTGGAGCGCGCCAACGCGACGCTGGAAAAGCGCGTGCGCGACCGCACCGAGGAGTTGACGCGGCTGAACTCCGAGCTGGCCCTGGCCAAGAGCACGGCGGAAGACGCCAGCATCTCCAAGACCCGCTTCCTCGCCGCCGCCAGCCACGACATCCTGCAGCCGCTGAACGCGGCGCGGCTCTATGTCACGAGCCTGGTCGAGCGTCAGCACAGCGGCGAGGAGACGCGGCTGGTCGAGAACATCGACGAATCGCTGCAGGCGATCGAAGAGATCCTCGGTGCGCTGCTCGACATCTCCCGCCTCGACGCCGGCGCGATGACGACCTCGATCTCGAGCTTCAAGATGGCCGATCTGATGCGCTCGCTGGAGATCGAGTTCGCGCCGATCGCGCGCGCCAAGGGCCTTGAGCTCGCTTTCGTGCCCTGCTCGCTGCCGGTCGAATCGGATCGGCTGCTGCTGCGGCGCCTGCTCCAGAACCTGATCTCGAACGCGATCAAATACACCCCGCGCGGCCGCGTGCTGGTCGGCTGCCGCCGCCAGGGCCCTTCGCTCAAGATCTGCGTCTACGACACCGGCGTCGGCATCCCGCCAGTCAAGCGCGGCGAGATCTTCAAGGAATTCCATCGCCTGGAGCAGGGCGCGCGGATCGCCCGCGGGCTCGGGCTCGGTCTCTCGATTGTCGAACGCCTCGCGCGGGTGCTCAAGCACGGCATCGCCATCGACGGCAATAAGGGCGGCGGCTCGGTGTTCTCCGTGACGGTGCCGACCGCCAAGGCGATCACCCACACCGCCGCCGTGACCAGTGCGACCCCGCTGGCGCGCACGCCGATCTCGGGCGCGCTGATCGTCTGCATCGAGAACGACGCGGCGATCCTGGACGGCATGCGCACGCTGCTGAAGGCGTGGGACGCCGAGGTGATCGCGGTCGCCGATCCGGAAGGCGCGATCGCCGCAATCGAAACAGCCGGAAGGCGCGTCACCGGCCTCTTGGTCGACTATCATCTCGACCGCGGCAACGGCATCGCCGCGATCCGCGACATTCGCCGCCGCTTCGGCGATACCATCCCCGCGATCCTGATCACGGCCGACCGCAGCCCCGCCGTGCAGGTCGCCGCGCGCGACGAGAAGGTCGCGGTGCTGAACAAGCCGGTCAAGCCGGCTTCGCTCCGCGCACTCCTTGGCCAGTGGCGCACGCAGCAGATGGTCGCGGCGGAGTGAAGCAGCCTTCCTGACGAAAGCCAGCCGACCCCCTTAAGGCGCCAGTCGCGTGAAGACGTAGTCTCGGCTCTTCGCCCGTGCTTCATGGCACGCAAAGCAGGTGCGATGCTGAGCTTCGTCGACCGGCTTACCGTCGACGAAGCGGCCAAAGCCCCAGCCGCCGGTCGCGGCGTATTTCCTGGAGTCCTTGACCATCACCTGAACCGTGGTGGCGGCGCCGGGAATCGTCGCGGACGCAAACTCCAGCGACTGTTTCCGCTTCCAGGCGCGCTTGACCAGAATGGTGCCGTCCGGGAACGGGAGCTTGCCGGCTTGATACGCCTCGATTGCGGTCTGGTTGCCGATGACGGCACGAAGCTCGTCGAGCGGCGCCGCCTCTTCAGCCGGCGCGATCAGTTCCCACTGCTTGTAGCCCGGCGGAATGGTGACGCCGAAGATCGGCGAGGCGTCGGCCGTCGCGGGGCCCTGTGCGAGAGCGATGGTGACGAGATACGGCACGCAGCTCAGGAGAACGACGAGGAGAATCAGCGCGACGACGGTGGAGACGGAGAATTTCTTCGTTTCAGGTTCGGTTGACGTCATGAGTTTCTTCAAACTGGGATCAGAGGGCGAGCCTCGGTCCAGCCTGGCTGGACCGAGGCCATGACAGATCGTCAAGCGCCGTCGGCGTCGATGACGGCCTTGGCGAAGGCTTGCGGCGCTTCCTGCGGCAAATTGTGGCCGATGCCGCCGGTGATCAGGCGAAACTCGTATCGGCCTGAAAACTTCTTGGCATAAGCGCTGGGGTCGGGGTGCGGCGCGCCGTTGGCGTCGCCTTCCATCGTGATCGTCGGCACGTTGATGACGGGAGCCGCCGCGAGCTTCTTTTCGAGATGCTCGTATTTCGCCTCCCCTTGGGCGAGCCCGAGCCGCCAGCGGTAGTTGTGGATCGTGATCGCGACATGATCCTTGTTGTCCAGCGCCGCCGCGCTGCGGGCGAAGGTGGCGTCGTCGAACTTCCACTGCGGCGAGGCGAGCTTCCAGATCAGCTTGGCGAAATCATGCGTGTACTTCTCGTATCCGGCCCGGCCGCGCTCGGTCGCGAAGTAGAACTGATACCACCATTGCAGCTCGGCCGACGGCGGCAGCGGCGTATTGCCTGCGGCCTGGCTGGAGATCAGATAGCCGCTGACCGACACCAGCGCGCGGCAGCGATCCGGCCACAGCGCGGCGATGATGTCGGCCGTGCGCGCGCCCCAATCGAAGCCGGCGATAACAGCCTTCTTGATATCGAGCTTGTCCATCAGCGCGATGATGTCGGCGGCCATCGCGGCAGGCTCGCCGTTGCGCGGTGTCTCACTGGTGAGGAAGTGCGTCGAGCCGTAGCCGCGCAAGTGCGGGATGATCACGCGATAACCGGCTTTTGCCAGGATTGGCGCGACCTCGACAAAGGCGTGAATGTCGTAAGGCCAGCCGTGCAGCAGGATCGCCACGGGACCGTTCGAAGGACCTGCCTCGGCATAGCCGACATTGAGGACGCCGGCATCGATCTGCTTGATCGCGCCGAAGGACGTGGTCGATGCCTGGGATCGCGACGCTTCCGTTTCGGCGCGCGCGAGGTCGATCACGCCGAGACCGACGGCGACGGTTCCGGCGGCGACGCCGAAGAACTTGCGACGATGCTGGTCGATGATCTGCGTCATGGTGGTGCTACCCTTTGATGATTGGTGATGGTGCGTCAGATCAGTGCGACCGTGACGTCGATGTTGCCGCGAACGGCCTTGGAATAGGGACACGTCTGATGCGCATCATCGATGATGCCGCGCGCGATGTCGGGGTCGAGGCCTGGCAGGATGACATTGAGGCGTGCCCGGAGCGAGTAGGCGCCCTCGTCGAGCACGAGATCGATCTCCGCATCAACAGCGCATTTCCTGGGAAGCTCGATGCCGCGCTTGCGGGCCGCGATCTCCATTGCGCCTTCGAAGCAGGCCGACCAGCCCGCCGCGAACAATTGCTCGGGATTGGTGCCGATGCCTGTGCCGCCCGGCGGCGACAGCTTGACGTCCAGGCGACCGTCCGAGCTGCGCGATATGCCGTCGTGCCGCCCGCCGCTGGTGTGGGTCTTGGCCGTGTAGAGTATCTTTGCCGCCTGCGTCATCAGGATCTCCTCGTCGTCACGCCGTTGACTAGCAGCGGTCGCGGCAGGACACCCGTTTGGACTTGTGAGAAATTGTGAGGCCACCTTACGCACCTCGCGAGGCCTGCATGCGCGGTCTGACGCCGATGCAGGGACGGCCTTGCGGGATCGCGATCATCTGGCTATCGGGTCCTGTCGAAGGGACCAAGTTTCGCCATGACTGAGCCGGCCGGCACCGCGACGGGAACCTTGTCGTTCGGGCCATTTTCCGTGACGCCGCACGAAAGGCTCGTGATGCGCGACGGCGTCGCGTTGCCGCTCGGCGCGAAAGCCTTCGACACGCTGATTGCGCTGATGTCGCGGCCGAACGAAGTCGTCAGCAAATGGGACCTGATGGCGCTGGTGTGGCCCGGCATCACCGTCGAAGAGGCCAATCTGCGCTTTCATGTCGCAGCACTTCGCAAGGCGCTCGGCGACGGCAAGGATGGCGCCCGCTACATCACGACGCTCTCCGGCCGCGGCTATTGCTTCGTGGCGCCGATTTCGCGAACGGACATTGCGGCGGCACAGCGCCCCGCGCCGCGGCTGGAATTGCCGCCTGTGAAGCTGCCGAACCGGCTGCAGCGGATGGTCGGGCGCGACGATGCGATCGCCGCCGTCTCCGACAAGCTCGTCACCTCGCGCTTTGTCACGATTGTCGGCCCCGGCGGCGTCGGCAAAACCGCGGTCGCTGTGGCGATCGCGCACGACCTGCTCGAAACGTTCTCCGATGCCGCGCACTTCGTGGACCTTGCCGCGCTCAGCGATCCCGATCTCGTGATCACCTCGATCCTGCTGATGCTTGGTCTGCCGGCCCAGACCGATGATCCCCTGCCCGCTCTGCTCGCGCATCTCCGCGACAAGCGGATGCTGCTGATCCTCGACAATTGCGAGCATGTCATCGCGACCGCTGCACCGCTGGCGGCAGACATCTTCCAAGCGGCGCCGCATGTCCATATCCTCGCGACCAGCCGCGAAGCCCTGCGCGTCGAGGGCGAGCAAGTCTATCGATTGGCTCCACTCGCCGTTCCGCCCGACGGCTCCTCGCTGACGATCGCCGCAGCCCAGACCTATCCCGCGCTTCAATTGTTCCTCGAACGTGCCACGGCCAGCGGCGCGCAGATCACGCTCGATGACGCCAACGCCACGATCATCGCGAGCATCTGCCGCAAGCTCGACGGCATGGCGCTGGCGATCGAGCTCGCCGCCGGCCGGGTCGAAGCCTACGGCCTGGAGCAGACGGCCGCGCTGCTCGACGAACGCCTCAACCTGCTCTGGCAAGGCCAGCGAACGGCGCCACCCCGGCAGAAGACATTGCAGGCCACGCTCGACTGGAGCTACGGTCTGTTGTCGGAACTCGAACGCCTCGTGCTGCGCAGGCTTGCGGTCTTCGCCGGGCATTTCACCATCGATGCAGCGCTCGAGGTCGTGCCGGACGAACGCGTCGACCACACCCACCTGTTCGACGCCGTCGACAGTCTCGTTGCCAAATCTATGGTCGCGCCGCGACCGATCGGCGCCATGATGCGCTACCGTCTGCTCGACACGACGCGCGCCTATCTACTCGAGATCGAGCCCAGGGACGCGGCTCTCGCCGTCCGCCACGCGACTTATTACCGGCGATGGCTGGAACAGGCCGGCTTGACATGGGCCACGGTGCCGAGCGCGGACGAACGGGCGGCTCACTTCTCCGCGCTTCACAATGTGCGCGCCGCGCTCGACTGGTGCTTCGGCTCGGACGGCGATCTCGGCATTGGCATTGCGCTCACCGCCGCCGCGGCGCCGATTTTCCTGGCGATGTCCCTGTTGATCGAATGCCGGCGATGGTCGGAACGAGCGCTGCGGGCGATTGCCCCCTCCTCGCGCGGCAGCGCCGAGGAAATGCACATCCAGGCCGCCCTCGGACTGACCTTGATGTTCACCCGCGGCGGTAGCGACGCGGCGCGTGGCGCCTTGAGCAGGAGCCTTGCGATCGCCGAAGCGCGTGGCGACGAGATCAACGAGCTCCAGCTGCTCGGCCGGATGCATATCTTTCACGAGCGGATGGGAGAGTTCGACGCCGCGCTTGGCTACGCGCAGCAGAGCCTCGCGGTCGCGAGGTCGCTGGGCGACCCCGCCTCGATCGCCCTCGCCCATTCGCTCCTCGGCGTCTCACTGCATCTGGCCGGCGATCATCGCGACGCGCTGAAGATGCTGGAGGTCGCCTGGCAGGGACCCGGCACGGAACGAATCAGCACCGTGCATGGCTTCGATCATCGCAACCGGGCCGGCATCACGCTGGCCCGCGAGCTCTGGTTGCAGGGCCGGCCCGCAGAGGCGCTGCAACTGGCGCAGCAGACGGTCACCGAGGCCGCGCAGATGGATCACCCGATCACCCTCTGCATCGCGTTGATCTGGGCGGTCTCGATCGACCTCTGGAGCGGAGACCTCGACGGCGCGGACGCGAACATCGACCGCTTCATCGCACATGCCAATTCGCGCTCGATGGGGCCTTATCTCGCCGTCGGCCGAGGCGTCAAAGGCGAGCTGGCGATCCGGCGCGGCGATGCCGCCGGTGGCGTCGAGACGATCAGGACGTGCCTGCGCGAGCTCCACGATGCCGGCTACGAGCTGCTCACCACGACATTCAACATCGCGCTGGTTCAGGGTTTGCTAGCGCTCGGGCAGATCGAGCAGAGCGCAGAACTGATCAACGATGCGACCCGCCTGGTCGCGCAGGGCGGCGATCATCTTTATATGCCCGAGCTGCTGCGGATGAAGGGCCAGGTGCTGTTGTCTCTCCCGCAGCCCAGGGCCGAGCAGGCAGAAACCTGTTTTGTGCAGTCCCTGGAATTGAGCCGTCGCCAAGGCGCAAAAGCCTGGGAGCTGCGGGCCGCAATCGATCTCGCCGAGCTGCTTGCCGTGCGAGGCCGGCGAGTGGAAGCGAAGCGATTGCTGCAATTGTCCCTCGAGGGTTTTGCCAAGGACTCCGAAACGGCGGATATCAGGGCGGCCAGCGCGCTTCTGACGACGCTGTAAGCGGCGCTATTAGACCGTATCAATCTCCGTCATCCTGAGGTGCGAGTGGCGCGATGCGAAAGCATCGCAACGGGAGCCTCGAAGGATGGACGGCCGAGGTGTCAGCCGGGCCGTTCATCCTTCGAGGCTCGCCGAAGAGGCGAGCACCTCAGGATGACGGGTTGGATAACCTCACGCGGCTCACCCCGTCGGCGTGCCCTGCTTCCACTGACCCCCGGCGATCTTGGCCGCCGCGATCACTGCCTGGGTGCGGCTCTCGACACCGAGCTTTTGCAGGATCGCCGAGACATGTGCCTTGATGGTGGCCTCGGAGACCCCGAGCTCATAGGCGATCTGCTTGTTGAGGAGCCCCTCCGACAGCATCATGAGGACCCGGACCTGCTGCGGCGTCAGCGTCACCAGGCGGTCGCGCAGGCGCGTCATGTCGGGATCGGCCGCAGCCGAGAGGTCGGTGTCGGCGGGAACCCAGACATCGCCTTCCATCACCTTGAGGATGGCGTCACGCAAGGTCTCGACGCCGAAACGCTTCGGAATGAAACCGGAGGCGCCGAAATCGAGCGAGCGGCGGATCGTGGCGCTGTCGTCGGAAGCCGAAACGATCACCACCGGGATCGCCGGATATTGCGCGCGCAGATAGATCAGGCCGGAGAAGCCTGAGATCCCGGGCATCGAGAGGTCGAGCAGGATCAAGTCGACGTCCGAGTTCTGTTCCAGGAGCTTGGTCAGATCCTCGAACGATCCGGCCTCGTCGATTCGGGCCGAGGTCAGGACGCCGGCCACCGCCTGTCGCAGCGCGTCGCGGAAAAGCGGATGGTCATCGGCGATGACGAGATGGGTCGAGGGAGCGTTCATCGTTCTCTTGCTGTCGTTCGTGGGTCGGCGGACAGATCCCGGGTTTGTCCAATTCTTCCCTGAGCGGCCGTGGCATGCAAGTGCACATTATCCCTTTGCTGCAATGGGGTTAATCCGGACGCCGCCGTGCCTGCAGGCCGGCGCCCGATACCGGACGTCAGCTGCACGTCAGTGCGCAAGGCCGAAAGTCGTATTGGGGCGGGTTTCACGCCGATGTTACCTTGCGGGCAAGACCTGGGTTGATCCGGCATGTCCGGACGTCTGGGGCGCGAGGAAACGCAGTTCGGGGAGCGACTCAACATGTCGACAATGGCCGTATCTCAAGCAGGCGCGGGAGGGATGACGAAGGACGAACGTTTCGTCATTGTCGCCTCCTCGCTCGGTACCGTCTTCGAGTGGTACGATTTCTACCTCTATGGTTCACTGGCCGGCATCATCGGCGCCCAGTTCTTCTCGGCCTATCCGCCGGCAACCCGCGACATCTTCGCGCTGCTCGCGTTCGCAGCCGGCTTCCTGGTGCGTCCGTTCGGCGCGATCGTGTTCGGCCGCGTCGGCGACATCGTCGGCCGCAAATACACCTTCCTCGTCACCATCCTGATCATGGGTCTGTCGACCTTCATCGTCGGCCTGCTGCCGAACGCGGCGACCATCGGCATCGCGGCTCCGATCATCCTGATCGCGCTGCGCCTCGCCCAGGGCCTGGCGCTTGGCGGTGAGTACGGCGGCGCGGCGACCTATGTCGCGGAGCATGCTCCGAACGGCAAGCGCGGCTACTACACCTCCTTCATTCAGACCACGGCGACTCTCGGCCTGTTCCTGTCGCTGCTGGTGATCCTGTTCACCCGTTCCGCCCTCGGCGAGGCCGACTTCGCGGCATGGGGCTGGCGCATTCCGTTCCTGGTCTCGGTGCTGCTGCTCGGCATCTCGGTCTGGATCCGGCTTCGCCTCAATGAATCCCCGATCTTCCAGAAGATGAAGGACGAGGGAAAGAGCTCGAAGGCGCCGCTGACCGAAGCCTTCGGCAACTGGCAGAACGGCAAGCTCGTGCTGCTCGCGCTGCTCGGCGGCGTGATGGGCCAGGGCGTTGTCTGGTACACCGGCCAGTTCTACGCGCTGTTCTTCCTGCAATCGATCCTGAAGGTCGACGGTTACACCGCCAACCTGCTGATCGCCTGGTCGCTGCTGCTCGGCACCGGCTTCTTCATCGTGTTCGGCATGCTCTCCGACAGGATTGGCCGCAAGCCGATCATCCTCGGCGGCTGCCTGATTGCGGCGCTGACCTTCTTCCCGATCTTCAAGATGATCACCACCAACGCCAACCCGGCGCTGGAAAAGGCCATCGAGTCGGTCAAGGTCGACGTGGTGGCCGATCCCGCGGGCTGCGGCGACCTGTTCAACCCGGTCGGCACCCGCGTCTTCACCGCACCGTGCGACACCGCGCGCGCCTACCTGTCGCAATCATCGGTCAAGTACTCGACCACGCCAGGTGCGGCCGGTTCGGGCGTGAAGGTGATGGTCAACGGCAAGGAGGTTGCCTACACCAACGCCAAGGATAGCAACCCTGCCGTCCTTGCGGCAGTGCAGGCAGCTGGCTATCCGAAGGCGGGCGACGCCGGGATCGTGAAGATGGCGCATCCGTTCGACATCTTCCGCCCGCAGGTGGCGGCGATCGTCGGCCTGCTGTTCATCCTGGTGCTGTTCGTCACCATGGTGTACGGCCCGATCGCGGCGATGCTGGTCGAACTGTTCCCGACCCGCATCCGCTACACCTCGATGTCGCTGCCCTACCACATCGGCAACGGATGGTTCGGCGGCCTGTTGCCGGCGACCGCCTTCGCCATCGTGGCCTCGACCGGCGACATCTATGCCGGCCTCTGGTACCCGATCATCTTCGCCTCGATTACCGTCGTGATCGGCTTCTTCTTCCTGCCCGAGACCAAGGACGTCGACATCAAGGCGACCTGATCGAAAGCACCGATCTCAACCAGCACGAACCGGCCGCGGCTTCCCGCGGCCGGTTTTTTTATGGGAGCTTTTGTTTTGACGCGTTTTCGTGACGCGAACCGGCGCCCACTTCGCTCGAAAACGCTCTATTGATTGCTGCCGACGAATTGCAGCACCACCTCGCGCCGGTGCGGGCGCTTGCGGTGCTCGATCAGATAGATCGCCTGCCAGGTGCCGAGTGCGAGCCTGCCGTTCAGGACCGGGACCTGAAGCGAGGCTCCGGTCAACATCGTCTTGACATGGGCCGGCATGTCGTCCGGTCCTTCGGTGTCGTGGGTCCACCCGGCATTCTCCGGCGCGAGCCGGGACAGCGCCGTCGTGAGGTCGACGAGCACGGAAGGATCGGCGTTCTCCTGAATCGTCAGCGAGGCCGAGGTATGGCGGATGAACAGCGTCAACGCGCCCTCGCGCGCGTGCGCCTCGGCGACGAATTTTGCGGCTTCGCTGGTGAGATCAGTGAAGCCGCGGCCCGACGTCTGCACGGTCAGCAATGACGAAGCGATCGTGGTGGCTTGCACGGACGATGCTGCCGAGCGCGTGACGGATTTGGCTGATGTCATGAAAGGTCTCTCAATTCAGAAAACCGCCTAGCCGTAGGGGGGGCAAAGGCGCAAAGCGCCGTGCCCACGTCTTCTTTCATGGTTTTAGAGACATGGTGGGCACGGCGTAAGAACGCCTTTGCCCACCCTACGCACCTCAGCGCATGGAGGGACCGTCAAATCCTCCCCGACACGTCCTTCTGGACGCGGTTGGCCATGTCGATCAGCCGCCGCCAGGCCTTTTCCAGAAACGACATCACGCGATCAACGTCCTGATCGCTCGGCAGCGGGATCTCGATCTTGCGCTCGCCCTCGGCACCCTTGGGCTCGGCTTTCTTCAACGGGTCGGATTTCGGCAGCGCCTCGTCGATCTTGCCCGACACCGTCGGGCCCGCCGCGAGCTGCCCCTTCAGCCTCTCGACCTCGGCCTGGAGCCTGCCGATCTCGGCGTCGAGCGCGGTCCGTTCGTCGGGCACCGCGTAGCAGGCCCAGCCGACGCCGTTCTTGGTGCAGGTCGATACCGTGCCGGTGCGCGTGTCGAGCCGCAGCACGCCTTCGGGGATCGGCGTCATGCTGTAGCGACCGTTTTCGCTGTCGGGCGCCGATTGCGCGGCAACGAGACCGCCGCTGATGGCCATCACCGCGGCAAATGCCGCCGCCGCAAGCCAGGGTGTTGTGGACGACGTCGCTGGTCTCATCGCACTCTCCGCCACGACGCGCAGGTGGCACATCTGCAATTCTACACCCCGGCGAGGCCATCCGCCGCCAAAAATACTCGCCCTAAATCAACGATCCCGGCGGCCCGTTTGATCCCGGCAGCGCGGCGAAAGGGCGGCCGCATTCGCCGATCATGAGGCGAGCTGCTGCGGTGCGGCGTCACGCTGTGTGCAGCGCTGCCGTGCGCGCCAATATCATCAAATAAATCAGTCACATAACCGAAAGCGACGCAATCGTGACTTGGCTTGACTTGATTATGGGCCATCAGTATGGTCCGCGCGGCTTTTGAGGGTGGCGCGCGTAATTTCCATTCAGCCGCGGCGTTTCGGGTCTTCGTTGCATGACACAGGGCACGGGACACGGCGAGAATGGAGATCGCGATAAATCGTCCGAGGAAGCTGCGCTTTCCGAACGGCTCGGAAATCTTGATCAGCGGTTGTCCGAATTTCGCGACCGACGGATCAAGACCGAGCAACCCGCAGGTGACGGTGAAGACAGAGCGGCCAGAGCCTCGGCGATGGCGCTTGGTTTCCGGTTATCCTCGGAGTTGATCGCCGGCGTCGTTGTCGGAGCGGGGATTGGCTGGGGATTCGACCGCTTGCTGTCGACGTCGCCTTTCGGGTTTATCGTGTTCCTGTTGCTAGGCTTCGTCGCCGGCGTGGTGAATGTGGTGAGAACGGCGGGCGCGGGTCAAAACAGGCGCGGTGGTTCGTAAGCTGTCCCACCAAGAGAGGAATGATCGTGCCGGCTTCGCCGGTACGGGCCGGCCCGGCCGGCAGACCGAGACCCGCCGGCATCGCCCGGCAGACAAGAGATGCCGCGCTGATGAAAATCGACCCGATCCACCAGTTCAACATCGAGCCTCTCTTCACCCTGGGCCATATCGGCAATCACACGATCGCCTTCACCAACTCGTCGCTCTACATGCTGGTGACGATCGCGATCATCTCGCTCCTGATGCTCGCCAGCGGCACGCAGCTGGTTCCCGGGCGCCTGCAGTCGGTTGCCGAGATCTCCTACGAATTCGTGGCCTCGACCATCCGTTCGACGGCCGGCGCGGAAGGCATGAAGTTCTTCCCGCTGATCTTCTCGCTGTTCATGTTCATCTGCGTTTCGAACCTGGTCGGCATCATCCCCTACACCTTCACGATCTCGAGCCATCTGATCGTGACCGCAGCGCTGGCGCTGCTGGTGTTCTTCACGGTCCTGATCTACGGCGTCGCCAAGAACGGCCTGAAGTTCTTCTCGATCTTCGTGCCCCACGGCGTCCCCGGCTACATCCTGCCCCTGGTCATGTTCATCGAGATCCTGTCGTTCTTCCTGCGGCCGGTCTCCCACAGCGTCCGTCTGTTCGCCAACATGCTGGCCGGCCACATCGCGCTGAAGGTGTTCGCGGGCTTCGTCGCCATGCTCGGCTTCTCGCTCGGGGCGCTGGGCTGGGTCGGCGGCGTGCTGCCGCTGGCTCTCACGGTCGCGCTGTACGCGCTCGAGATTCTGGTCGCGTTCCTGCAAGCCTATGTGTTTGCGATCCTGACCTGCATCTACCTCAACGACGCCATTCATCCGGGACACTGAGCGGTCCGGGGAATTTCCACCCACAACCCAATCTTTCTTCCAAGGAGTCTAAAATGGATCCGGCAGCAGCAAAACTTATCGGCGCGGGCATCGCATGCATCGGCATGGGCGGCGCGGGCGTCGGCGTCGGCGTGATCTTCGGCAACTACCTCGCCGCAGCCGTTCGCAACCCCTCGGCCGCTCAGGGCCAGTTCGGCAACCTGATCTTCGGCTTCGCCGTGACCGAAGCGCTCGGCATTTTCTCGCTGCTGATCGCGCTGCTGCTGCTGTTCGTTCCGCTCTGAGGACGACGTTTTTCGCGCCGTTCCATCCCGATGGGACGGCGCGTGTGACAGCAACAGGAGAACTCCGTGGCTGAAAGTCATGGCGGCGCAAAAGGTCCGGCGGCGGGCGCTCACACCGAGGCTGACGGTGGTCACCACGGTGGCGGGTTTCCGCCGTTCGAGAGCAGCAATTACGCTTCACAGCTGGTGTCGCTCGCGATCTTCTTCGTCCTGCTTTACGTAATCGTGTCCAAGCTCGCTCTCCCGAAGGTCGGCGGTGCGATCGAGGCGCGTCAGAACAAGATCGAGGGTGACCTCGCCGAAGCGCAGTCGCTGAAGGACCAGTCCGACGCGGCGCTGAAGGCCTATGAAACCGAGCTCGCTTCGGCGCGCACGCGGGCACAGGCGATCGGCAACGAATCCCGCGACAAGGCGAATGCGCAGGCGGAAGCCGAGCGCAAGACGCTGGAAGAACAACTGGCGGCCAAGCTCGCCGGGGCGGAGAAGACCATCGCCTCGACCCGCGCCACCGCCATGAGCAACGTCCGCGGCATCGCGGCCGATGCGGCAGGTCAGATCGTGCAGCAGCTCACCGGCATCGTTCCGGATGCGGCCTCGGTCGGTGCTGCCGTTGACGCGTCCTTGAAGGGTTAGTCGAGATGTTCTTCGATCCTGAAACCTGGGTCGCCATCGCCTTCGTGATCCTGATGGTCGTGTTCGGCTATCTCGGGGTCTTCAAGTCGGCGATGACTGCGCTCGACCATCGAGCCGCCCGCATCAAGGCCGAGCTCGACGACGCAACGCGCCTCAAGCAGGAAGCGGCCAAGGTGCTCGCCGACTACAAGGCACGCAGTGCCACCGCCGAGCGCGAAGCTGCCGACATCATCGCCAATGCCAAGGCCGAAGCCGAGCGCATCGCAGCCGACGCCAAGGCGAAGATGGAAGACTTCGTCGTCCGCCGGACCAAGACCGCGGAGGGCAAGATCGCGCTCGCCGAGGCCCAGGCGGTGGCCGATGTCCGCGCCGCAGCCGCGGAAGCCGCCGTCCAGGCCGCCTCCACGATCCTGTCGCAGTCGGTCAAGGGCTCGGTCGCCGACGATCTGCTCGCCAAGGGCATCACCGAAGTCAGGCAGAAGCTGAACTGAAGGTTTGGCCTTCACCAATCAAAAAAGCCGGCGCGATGAGCGCCGGCTTTTTTGTTTGTCTGAAAGACTCTCGTGTCCCGGACGCGGCGCGGCATGAAATGACGCGACCCAGAGCCGGGACCCATGCAGCCGCAATTTCCGGACCCCGGCTCTGCGTCGCACCGCACCGGACGATGCTTCGCATCGCCGGGGGCGCTGCGCCGCGTCCGGGGCACGAGACCTCTTTACTTCTTCTTCCGCCCCTTCGGTTCGGGCGAGAGCGCCTGCGGGTCGAAGCCGACATAGAAGATGTAGGAATCTGCGGTCGCGGCTGACGGCACCGGATAGGTCATATCCTCGACGACGAAGGTGAAGGGCACGCTGCCGCCCTCGGTCATATCGACCGTGGTCCGGTAGGCCTTCGAGGCAATCACCTTCTCGCCAACGCCGCCCTGCACGACGGCGATGCGCAGGGGCACCTCGACGGAGGCAGGCGCTCCGGCGGGACCGGCGATGACGCGGCCCTGGATGCCGATCCGCGCCGTGAT
>NZ_JALBHA010000279.1:0-8433 GCF_023006445.1 Bradyrhizobium sp. SHOUNA76 | reverse complement strand
ACTGAGGAGCAATACGCCACCACAGGCGATCCCGTGAACCTGACGCCGCCGGCGCAGCCCGCCCGCCGCTACATGCCGCAGGACGACAACTACATCTATCCCGCCGACGGCAGCGACACCGGCGCGCGCTATCCCGCGCCGCGCTCGGCCAACCGCCCGCTCTATGACGCGCAGGTCTATCAGCAGCAGCCGCAGCAATATTACAATCAGGGCTACGGCCAGCAGGGCTATTATCAGCCACAGCCCCGGCAGGTTTATCAGCCACGCGGCTATTACTATCAGAACTGACGCGACCGTCCGCGGTCGCCATCGACCGCTCTCGCCGATTAGCACGAGCAGCAGATATCGCTTCGAGGCACCATGCCATCACGTGCCGCGACCATCGTGACCGTGTTCTCGATTCTGATGGCGGGACAAGCCATGGGATTCGACCTCGAGGCGCATCGCGGCGGGCGGGCGCTGTTGCCGGAAAACACCCTGCCCGCCTTCGCCAACGCGCTGTCGATGGGCGTGGACACGCTGGAGCTCGACGTCGGCGTGACCGCGGACGGCGCGGTCGTCGTCTCGCATGAGCGCGGGCTCAATCCTGATCTCGCCCGCGGTGTCGGCGGCGCCTACATAACTGCACCCGGCACGCCCTTGGTAAAACTGCGGCTCGACGAGGTCAGGACCTATGACGTCGGCCAGATCCGGCCGGACAGCGCCTATGCGAAACAATTCCCCGACCAGCGGGCCCTGCCGGGGACACGCATTCCCACCTTGAGCGAGCTGTTCGCGCTGGTACGAAAATCCGGCAACTCGCGTGCGCGCTTGAACATCGAGACCAAGATCGATCCGAACCATCCGGACCAATCCCTCGACCCGCAAGCCTTTGTCGCGAAGCTGCTGGGACTGATCGAGACCGAAACCTTTTCCGACAGGGTCATGATCCAGTCTTTCGACTGGAGAACCTTGCAGCTCGTCCAGCAGCAGGCTCCGAAGATCCCGACGGTGTACCTGACGCTCCAGCGCGGCTCAGGCCAGACAGTGGCGCTGGACAAGGCCACCAACTGGACGGCGGGCTTCAGCCCGGCCGATCACGGCGGTTCGCTGCCGCGGACGATCAAGGCTGCGGGCGGTGCGATCTGGTCGCCCTATTTCGGCGATGTGACCGCCGCGCTCATCTCGGAGGCCCACGACCTCGGATTGCGCGTTGTGGTGTGGACGGTCAACAAGCGCGAAGACATGACGCGGATGATCGAGCTCGGTGCCGACGGCATTATCTCGGACAGGCCGGACCTGTTGAGAGCCGTCGCGGGCGAGAAGGGAATTGCGCTGCCGGCGGGGACGCCGGTCGAGCCGTAGAATCGCTCTCGTGTCCCGGACGCGGTGCAGCGTGCAACGCTGCTCCGCAGAGCCGGGACCCAGAACCCTGCGCCATGGGCCCCGGATCTGCAGCGCATCACTTTGTGCTGCGCAGCGCCGGGGCACAAAGCACCCAGACTTGCAGCTCTACTCCCCGTCCCTCAAGCGCCGATACAACGCGCCCAGGATGTTGGAATAGTCGTCGGTCCAGACCCGCACCCTGTCGTCGGCTTCGGTCTGCTCCCATGATTTGGAGGCGGCGAGCCGGCCGATATCGGCATCCTCGCGCGCGGAGATGACGACGTCGGTCGAGAAAATGTAGTCACCATCGCGTCCTGAATCCTCGTTGAAGACCCAACTCTTGAGATCGTTGGCATCCGCAATGCCGACCACGACGGTCTCGAGATCGAGGTGGCGGTTGGAGACGTGCATGACCACGGCACCATGCGGCGCGAGCTTGTCCTTGTAGATCTTCATCGCCTCTTCGGTGGCGAGATGGATCGGGATTGCATCCGACGAATAGGCATCGACGATGATGAGGTCGTAGGCGCCGTCGGGCTCCTTGGCGAAGGTGAGGCGCGCATCGCCGATCACCGGTTTCATGTCCGGCATGCAGCTCGAGATGTAGCGGAAATTTTTGGGGTCACGCGCGGCATCGACCATCGACTGGTCGATCTCGAAAAATGTCCAGTCCTCGCCAGGCGCGGCGGCACAGGCGAGCGTGCCCGATCCGACGCCGATCGCGGCGACCTTGAGCGGCGCACCCTTGCGCTCGCGGATCGCGCTGACGGCCTGACCGATGCCGCCATCCTTGTGATAATAGGTGATCGGCTCGGGCCGGCCGGCGACCGGCGTGCCGTCATTGTTGCGGAAACGCTCGGCGCCATGGATGGTGGTACCGTGCATCAGCACATGGAAATAGCCACCGGGCGTCACCACGATCTTGTGCACGCCGAAGAAGCTGCGCACCGTGGTGACGCGGCCCTCGTCCGCCGGATAGACCCGGATCAACGCCAGCGCGAGCGCGACGGTGGCGAAGATTTTCCAGCGGCCGGCATTGAGCGCCAGCGCGAGCAGCGCCGCGAGCACGCCGACGCTGCCAGCGACCCAGACGCGGTGATCTTCGAACCAGGTCGAGAGGCCGCCCGTGGTGGTGGACGGCACGACGAGCGCCACCGCGAGCGCGGCGAGTGCGAGCCAATACCATTTGACGATGTCCGCCAGCCGCTCGTTCGCAAGCGGCCGGCACAGCGCAGCAAGCGCGATCAGGATCGGATATTCGGCGATCCACGAGAAGGTGAACGGCGCGAGCAGCCCCGCGAACAGGCCGCCGACCATGCCGCCGAACGACAGCGCGACATAAAAGCCGGTGAGATATTTGGCGGCCGGTCGGGTCCGCGCCAGTTCGCCATGGCACGCCATGGCGATGACGAAGAAGCAGAGCTGGTGACCGCCGAGCGTCAGCAGGAGGTTCTGCTCGCCACCGAAGGCCAGCAGGACGACGACGCCCGCGATCGCAACCGGCTGCAGCATCAGCATCCATTTGTGCGGCAACAGCGGCCGCGACTGGAATACCACCACCCAAGTGAGCAGATACAGCGACAGCGGCAGCACCCATAGCAGCGGCGCCGCCGCGACGTCGGTGGAGATGTGCGCGGTGACGGCGATGAGCAGGCCCGACGGCACCGCGGCGAGGAATATCCAGCGCAGCCGCGTCACGAAGCCCGGCGCCGGCGCATGCGCGTCCTCGGCTCGCGCATCGACCTCAGCCAGCTTCGGCGAGCGCAACAACAGCACACCGCAGGCGCCGATCAGGAGGATCAGCAGGCCATAGCCGGCGGTCCAGAACCGGTTCTGCGTGTGCAGCGTGAATATCGGCTCCAGCAGGAACGGATAGGACAACAGCGCAAGGAAGCTGCCGATGTTGGAGGAGGCATAGAGGAAGTAGGGATCGTGTCCGGCCGGATGGCCGGTGCGGACGAACCAGGCCTGCAGCAGCGGATTGTTCGCGGCGAGCGCAAAGAACGGCAGGCCGATCGAGACCACGAACAGGCCGAGCAGCCAGAACGCATAGCCCGAAGCGGGCGGCTCGCCATAGGCGGAGGCGATGCCGAGCGGCAGGGTGGCGAAGGCCGCAATCAGCAGCACCAGATGCACCGCGACCGGAACGATCCGGCGCCTCGCCTGCATCAGCAGATGCGCATAGGCATAGCCCGCCAGCAGCAGCGACTGGAAGAACACCATCGCCACCGACCACACCGCCGGCGAGCCGCCGAGCCGCGGCAGCACCATCTTCGTGAACAGCGGCTGCACCGAGAACAACAGCAGCGCGCTGACGAAGATCGCCGCGGTGTAAACCGTCAGCAGCAGCCGGTTGCGCGACGAAGACGGCTGCTCCGTGGCGGCAGGTTGCACGATCGAATCCATGAGCGCTCCGGCAAACATTCCCCGGCGGGCGCCGGACGCGCGCAATGGAGCACAAGGCGCCTGAACGGGCAATAAAGGGGGTTGTGATGTTGCAGTGAGGATTGCTTGATATTAGAGGGTCGTTCCGGGGCGGTGCGAAGCATCGAACCCGGAACCTCGAGATTCCGGGTTCTCGCTTCGCGAGCCCCGGAATGACACTAGACTGGGCTCTGCATTCCTCATGAGCGAAACCGACGTCGTCATCATCGGCGCTGGCCATAACGGCCTCACCTGCGCAGCCTATCTCGCGATGGCGGGCCTGCGCGTGCGCGTGGTCGAGCGCCGCAAGGTGGTCGGCGGTGCCGCGGTCACCGAGGAGTTTCACCCGGGATTCCGCAATTCGGTCGCGGCCTACACCGTGAGCCTGCTTAATCCACAGGTGATCCGTGACCTCAATCTTGCGGAGCAGGGCCTGCGGGTCGTCGAACGGCGCGCCCAGAATTTCCTGCCCGCGCCTGACGGCAGCTATCTCCTCACCGGCGAAGGACGGACGCAGGCATCAGTCGCGCGGCTGAGCGCGCATGACGCGGCCGCGCTCGAGGGGTTTTCACGCGAGCTGGAAGACATCGCCGACGTGCTCAGGCAGTTCGTGCTGCGCGCGCCGCCGAATCTCGTCGACGGTTTTGGCGCGGCGGCCGTCCGCGAAGGCGTCAACGCCTGGAAGACCGCCAACATCCTGCGTGGTCTCACCCTGGAACAGAGCCGCAGCCTGCTCGATCTCTTCACCCGCTCGGCCGGCGAGATGCTGGACGAGCGCTTCGAGCATGATCTGGTCAAGGCGCTGTTCGGCTTCGACGCCATCGTCGGCAACTATGCCAGCCCCTACGCCGCCGGCTCGGCCTATGTGATGCTGCATCACGCCTTCGGCGAGGTGAACGGCAAGAAGGGCGTCTGGGGCCATGCCATCGGCGGCATGGGCGCGATCACGCAGGCGATGGCGCGCGCGGCACGCGACCGTGGCGCTGTGATCGACACCGAGGCGGGCGTCCGCGAGATCATCGTCGAGCGCGACCGCGCCGTCGGAATCGTGCTGGAAAACGGCGAGACGATCCGCGCGAAATATGTCGCGGCCAACGTCAATCCAAAGCTGCTCTACACGCAGCTGATCGAGGCCGACGCTCTCCCTGCGGACTTCCTCGCTCGCATCCGGCACTGGAAGAACGGCTCCGGCACCTTTCGCATGAATGTGGCGCTGGACTGCCTGCCCTCCTTCACGGCGCTGCCGGGCGAAGGCGATCATCTCTCATCCGGCATCATCCTGGCGCCGAGCCTCAACTACATGGACCGCGCCTATCTCGATGCGCGTGCGCAAGGCTGGAGCCGGGAGCCGGTCGTCGAGATGCTGATCCCCTCCACGCTCGACGACACGCTGGCGCCCGCGGGAAAGCACGTCGCCAGCCTGTTCTGCCAGCACGTCGCGCCGGAGCTTCCCGACGGAACGTCGTGGGACGACCATCGCGACGAGGTCGCCGATCTCATGATCGCGACGGTGGATCAATACGCGCCGGGTTTTGCGGGAAGCGTGCTCGGCCGCCAGATCCTGTCCCCGCTCGATCTCGAACGGCAGTTCGGGCTGCTCGGCGGCGACATCTTCCACGGCGCGCTGACCTTGAACCAGCTGTTCTCGGCACGGCCGATGCTGGGCCACGCCGATTATCGCGGGCCGTTGAGGGGCCTCTACCATTGCGGCTCCGGCGCCCATCCCGGCGGCGGCGTCACCGGCGCTCCCGGCCATAACGCCGCGCAGGCGATCCTGAGGGATCACCGGTCGCTGTTCGGAAGCCGTGGATAGGTCTGTGGATCTCTTGTGGACGGGCTGTTGAATGGTCTGTGGACAGGTCGACGGATGCTCGATCAAAACGTCGAGGCGCCCTGAGGAAAATCGGTGGAAGATCGCAGGGGCAATCGCGGGAGAAGCCGGTGGATAGCGTCCCGGCAAGCAGCGGACAATCTGTGAATATCGAAGGCGCTCACCAAAAAACGACCTCGCCCGCCAGGGGAATTCCCCTCGCGGGCGGTGATCAGGAATAGCCTCAAAAGAAAAACAACACCCCCTGGGAAATGGGGCGGAAATTACTTCAAGGAGGTGCTAATCGAAGTGAACTTATCGTTCAGGGTGGTGCCCAGGTTGTTCACCACGGTGATGATGGCCAGAGCGATACCCGCTGCAATCAGACCGTACTCGATCGCGGTTGCACCGGACTCATCCGACCAGAACTTCTGAATCATGCTTTTCAAGTCTCGCCTCCGTTTCAATTCCAAGCTGTGTTGGCTTAATTCGACACCCGGAAATGTACGGGACACAACCTACGCCCCGGTTAACCCGGGAACCGCAAGTTATGCGGTAAATAGGGAACAAAAGTTCCAAAAATTGAACCCAACGGAACCCTGAATGCAGCCTTCTCCGACCCATCGCGCCAGCTTTTCGATCGGCAGCGAGGCCGACGCCAGGCGCGTCGTCGACGTGCTCACCGAGGTGTTTTTCGAGGGCGATGCGGCGGTCGCCGCCTTCGAGCGGCCGGACGGACAATGGGACGTCACGCTGCATTTCGCCGAGGCGCCCGACCAGGTGCTATTGCGCGAACTCGTTGTAACTTCGGCAGGAAATGAGATTGCCGATACGCTCATCTTCGACACGATGGAGGCCAAGGACTGGGTCAAGGCCAGCCTGGAAGATCTCGTCCCGGTGCCGGCCGGTCGTTTTGTCGTGCACGGCAGCCACGACCGTGACCGCGTGACGGCGAACAAGCTCAAGATCGAGATCGAGGCCGCGCTCGCCTTCGGCACCGGCCATCACGGCACCACCCGCGGCTGTTTACTGCTGCTTGACCATGTCCTGAAGAGTTGCCGTCCGAGGAACCTGCTCGACCTCGGCACCGGCACCGGCGTGCTGGCGATCGCCGCGGCGAAAGCCTTGCACCGCCATGTGCTCGCCTCCGACATCGACCCGCCCTCGGTGCGGGTGGCGGCCGAGAATGCGGGGCTGAATGAAGTCGGCAACCTGGTGCGGGTGATCCGCGCCACCGGCTTCGCTGCGCCGGATTTTGGCCAGGCCGGTCCGTTCGACCTGGTGCTGGCCAACATCCTTGCCAACCCGCTCAGGCAATTGGCGGGCCCGATGGCGCGGCATCTCGCGCCCGGCGGAAGCGTCATCCTCTCCGGCCTGCTGACGCACCAGGCCCCCGCCGTGATCGCCGCCTACCGCGCGCGCGGCCTCGCGCCGTTGAAGCATCTGCGGATCGAGGGGTGGAGCAGCTTGCTGCTGCGGAAGATGGGATAGCCTGCACAGGTGCCGTAGGGTGGGCAAAGCGAAGCGTGCCCACCCACTTTTTGCGACCGAGAGAGATAGTGGGCACGGCGCTTCGCGCCTTTGCCCACCCTGCGGCATCATCGATGCCGCTACTCCGCCGGCTTCTCGTCGCGGCGCATCGCTTGCTCGTCCTGCAACGTACGCCTTGCGCGGCGCTCGGCGATGCGGTCGATCACCTGGCTGATGACGCTGCGCGGCTTCTGCGGTGCCGCCGCAGTGGGAGCCCGACGCACCGGCGGCGAAATCTTCTCAAACGTGAATGCTGGCATCGTGTGTCCCCTCGTCGTTGAGATGAACCACCTGCTCGAATTTCCCTGTTATCCGGACAAAGCGCGACTGCCGCATCCTTACTCCACTCGACTCGAGTGGAACCATTTCAAGCACGGTCCATGCCAGATGCGACGCAAATGCGCCCAGATTGCGGACTCGTCCCCATGATCCTAAAGTGATCCACCATGTTCGAAGCACACTTCCAGACATTCGAGGAGCCGGAGGCCGGCGTCGCATTGACCGCACGGCTGGCCGCACTTCGCGAAGAACTCGCCCGCCGCAAGCTGACCGGCTTCGTCATTCCACGCGCCGATCAGCAGCAGAACGAATATGTGCCGCCGTCGGAAGAGCGGCTGGCCTGGCTGACCGGGTTCACGGGTTCGGCGGGATTCGCGGTGGTCCTGACCCGGGAGGCCGCATTGTTCGTCGACGGCCGCTACACGCTTCAGGCCGCCAAGCAGGTCGATGCAAAGGCCTGGGCCGTGGAATCGCTGATCGACCCGCCGCCGGAGAGCTGGGTGTCGGCGCATCTGAAAGCCGGTGACCGCCTTGGATTTGATCCATGGCTGCACACTTTTGCGGCAGCCGAACGCCTGTCCGCGGCATGCGCCAAGGCCGGTGCCGAGTTGGTCGCCGTCGACAGCAATCCAATCGACGCGATCTGGCAGGACCGCCCGCAGCCGCCGCTCGCCCCCGTCGCCATCCACACACTGGCACATGCCGGCGTTACGGAGGCTGAGAAGCTGACGCAGATCAAAAGCGAGATCGGCAAGCTCGGTGTCGACGCGCTGGTTTTGTCGGACAGCCACGCGGTCGCCTGGACCTTCAACATCCGCGGCGCCGACGTCGCCCATACCCCGCTGCCGCTGTCCTACGCGCTGGTGCCGAAAGACGGACGTCCCACCATCTTCATCGACCATCGCAAGCTCTCCAATCTCACGCGCGACCATCTCGAGCAGGCCGCCGACGTGCGCGAGCCCGACGCGATGGCGCCGACGCTGATGGCGCTGGCCAAGAGCGGCGAATCGATCGCGCTCGACAGC
>NZ_JALBHA010000278.1:0-8433 GCF_023006445.1 Bradyrhizobium sp. SHOUNA76 | reverse complement strand
GTCCCGTGGTCGCCCCCAAGCCCACCCACAAGCCCGGCCCGCAGAAGGAGCGCGGCCGCCTGACGGTCGTCACCGCGCTCAATGCCGATGAGGTGCGCGAGCGTTCGATCGCCTCGTTCCGCCGCCGCACCCAGCGCCTGAAGGGCCACGCCTCGAACGAGCCGAAGGAAAAGCTCATCCGCGAGGTGGTCATTCCAGAAGCGATCACGATCCAGGAACTCGCCAACCGCATGGCCGAGCGCGCGGTCGACGTCATCCGCATGCTGATGAAGCAGGGCGCGATGCACAAGATCACCGACGTGATCGACGCCGACACTGCCCAGCTGATCGCCGAAGAGCTTGGCCACACCGTCAAGCGGGTTGCCGCGTCCGACGTTGAGGAAGGCCTGTTCGACGCCATCGACGATTCCACCGACACCGAGACACGCTCGCCTGTCGTGACCGTGATGGGTCACGTCGACCACGGCAAGACCTCGCTGCTCGACGCGCTCCGTCATGCCAACGTGGTCTCCGGCGAGGCCGGCGGCATCACCCAGCATATCGGCGCCTATCAGGTGGTGTCGCCCGAGAGCGGCAAGAAGATCACCTTCATCGACACGCCCGGCCACGCCGCGTTCACCGCGATGCGCGCCCGCGGCGCCAAGGTCACCGACATCGTCGTGCTGGTGGTCGCGGCCGATGACGGCGTGATGCCGCAGACGATCGAAGCCATCAACCACGCCAAGGCGGCGCGGGTGCCGATCATCGTTGCCATCAACAAGATCGACAAGCCCGACGCGAAGCCCGAGCGCGTGCGCACCGAGCTGCTCCAGCACGAGGTGCAGGTCGAATCGTTCGGCGGCGAAGTCGTCGACGTCGAAGTGTCCGCCAAGAACAAGACCAATCTCGACAAGCTGCTCGAGATGATCGCGCTCCAGGCCGACATTCTCGACCTCAAGACCAATTCGGAGCGTCCGGCCGAAGGCACCGTGATCGAGGCCAAGCTCGATCGCGGCCGCGGCCCGGTCGCGACCGTGCTGGTCCAGCGCGGCACGCTCCGGGTCGGCGACATCATCGTCGCAGGCGCCGAGATGGGCCGCGTCCGCGCGCTGATCTCGGATCAGGGCGAGACCGTGCAGGAAGCAGGTCCGTCGGTGCCGGTCGAAGTGCTCGGCTTCAACGGTCCGCCGGAAGCCGGCGATCGTCTCGCCGTGGTCGAGAACGAAGCCCGCGCCCGCCAGGTCACCAGCTATCGTGCGCACCAGAAGCGCGAGAACGCGGCTGCCTCGATCTCCGGCATGCGCGGCTCCCTCGAGCAGATGATGTCGCAATTGAAGACCGCGGGCCGCAAGGAATTCCCGCTGATCATCAAGGCCGACGTGCAAGGCTCGCTGGAAGCGATCCTCGGCTCGCTGGAGAAGCTCGGCACCGACGAAGTCGCAGCCCGCATCCTGCATGCCGGCGTCGGCGGCATCTCGGAATCCGACGTGACGCTGGCCGAAGGCTTCAACGCCGCGATCATCGGCTTCTCGGTTCGTGCCAACAAGGAGGCCGCTGCGGCCGCCAAGCGCAACGGCATCGAGATCCGCTACTACAACATCATCTACGACCTCGTGGACGACGTGAAGAAGGCGATGAGCGGCTTGCTCGCGCCGACCTTGCGCGAAACCATGCTGGGCAATGCCGCCATCCTGGAGATCTTCAACATCTCCAAGGTCGGCAAGGTCGCCGGCTGCCGCGTCACCGACGGCACCGTGGAACGCGGCGCCAATGTGCGCCTGATCCGCGACAACGTCGTCGTGCACGAGGGCAAGCTGTCGACGCTGAAGCGCTTCAAGGATGAAGTGAAGGAAGTCCAGTCCGGTCAGGAATGCGGCATGGCCTTCGAGAACTACCACGACATGCGCGCCGGTGACGTGATCGAGTGTTACCGCGTGGAGACGATCCAGCGCTCCCTGTAAGTCCAAATCTTACCGAAGCGCCCGGATCTTTTTGAGCTGAAATTGCGGGAGTGCGATGGCCGGATTTTTTCCGGCCATCCACCCCTCTTCGTTTCAACAGGACAAATGACAATGCCCGTGTCCCAAACACGGGCATGACGAGGTGATTTTCGAGAATGCCACGCCATCATCAGAAAAAGAGTTCCGCACCCGGCGGAGGCTCGCAACGTCAGTTGCGCGTCGGCGAGCAGGTTCGCCACGCGATGGCCGAGATTCTGGCGCAAGGCAATGTGCATGATGCGGATCTCGAAGGTCACATCATCACCGTGCCGGAGGTGCGGATGTCGCCCGACCTGAAGCTCGCGACGGTCTATGTGATGCCGCTCGGTGGCCGCGACACCGAGATCGTCATCGCTGCGCTCGAACGCAACAAGAAGTTCTTGCGCGGCGAAGTCGCGCGGCGCGTTAACCTGAAATTTGCACCTGACCTTCGCTTCCGCGTCGACGAACGATTCGACGAAGCGGAACGGATCGAGAAGCTTTTGCGAACACCTGCGGTGCAGAAGGATCTCGAACAGGACCTGGAACAGGATCGGGAAGAAGAACAATGACAATGGACCCCGCTCACGGCACGATCGGCGGCGAAGAGGCCGATCAGCGCGACGTGCAGAAAAATAATTTTGCGGACCTCGGCGGCAGTTCTCAGCCGCATCAGGAGCCGCGCCGCGTCAACAATGATCCGCGTGCCAATAACAAGCAAAAGGGCAACCAGGTTCGCCGCGACCGGCGCGACGTCCATGGCTGGGTCGTGCTCGACAAGCCGATCGGCATGACCTCGACGCAGGCGGTTGCGGTGCTGAAGCGCCTGTTCAACGCCAAGCGCGCCGGACACGCCGGCACGCTTGATCCGCTCGCCTCGGGCGGGCTGCCGATCGCGCTCGGGGAAGCCACCAAGACCGTTCCCTTCGTCATGGACGGCCGCAAGCGCTACCAGTTCACGGTGTGCTGGGGCGAGGAGCGCGACACCGACGACATCGAGGGCCGGGTCACCGCGACCTCGGACCAGCGTCCGACCCGTGAGGCCATCCTGGCCCTCCTGCCCCGCTTCACCGGGGTGATCGAGCAGATCCCACCGCGTTATTCCGCGATCAAGATCCAGGGCGAGCGCGCCTATGACCTCGCCCGCGACGGCGAGGTCGTCGAACTGGCTGCCCGTCCCGTCGAGATTCACCATTTAACCCTTGTGGATCAACCGGATAACGACCGGGCCGTGTTCGAGGCCGAATGCGGCAAGGGCACCTATGTCCGCGCCCTTGCCCGCGATATGGGCCGGATTCTAGGCACTTTCGGCCATATCTGCGCGCTACGGCGGACCCTGGTCGGCCCATTTGGCGAAAACGACATGATTCCGCTGGATCAGCTGGAGGCTTTGTGCGATAGAGCCGCGTCCGGCGAGGGTAGCCTCGCGGACGCGCTTATGCCCGTTGAGACCGCGCTGGACGACATCCCGGCACTGGCCGTCACTCGGGCCGATGCGGCAAGGCTCCATCGGGGCCAGGCCGTTTTGTTGCGCGGACGGGATGCGCCCACTTGTAGCGGCACAGTCTATGTCACGGTGGCAGGCCGGCTTCTCGCGCTTGCTGAAGTCGGCAATGGCGAAATCATCCCCAAGCGTGTGTTCAACCTGACCGGCCTGACTGCCTCAGCCGGTCGCAACGAGAGAAATTGACGATGTCGATTGCCGCAGAACGCAAAGCGGAAGTCATCAAGACGAATGCCAACAAGGCCGGCGACACCGGCTCGCCCGAGGTCCAGGTCGCGATCCTGTCGGAACGCATCAACAACCTCACCAACCATTTCAAGACCCACGTGAAGGACAACCATTCGCGTCGCGGCCTCTTGAAGCTGGTCTCGACCCGCCGCTCGCTGCTCGACTACCTCAAGAAGCGGGACGAAGCACGGTACAAGGCGCTGCTCGAGAAGCACAACATTCGTCGTTAACAGTTCTTGCGCGCGCCAACGGCGCGCGTTTTCGCACGCGGCTTCGAACGAAAGCGCCTATTTTAAGCTTTTTGATCGAGGCTGCGCGCACGTCGGATGCGAGCCGTTGACGGCTGGCATCCGGGGCACGATCGGCGAAGACCGCGGTTCGGTGTTCGCATTCGCGCCGACTGAAAGTCCAGCAGCAATCCGGCGGCTGGGCACAACGGGCAAGGCGCCCGTATGACCCGAAAGGATGGACGCCATCCGAAATCCAAAAACCATGGCAGGATCGCAGGACGCTGATCACCCGCTTCGATCAGCGTCCCGCAATCTTGCGCATGGTTTTTGTTTTTCGGGGCCATCCTTCTTTCGAGAACCCATGAAAGAAGACCTCTATGTTCAATAAGCATTCAGTCGAGATCGACTGGGGCGGACGCCCTCTCAAGCTGGAAACCGGCAAGATCGCCCGCCAGGCCGACGGCGCCGTCGTCGCCACCTATGGCGAGACCGTGGTGCTTGCCACCGTCGTCGCGGCGAAGGCGCCGCGCGAAGGCGTCGACTTCCTGCCGCTGACCGTCGACTACCAGGAAAAGACCTACGCTGCGGGCCGCATTCCCGGCGGCTATTTCAAGCGCGAGGGACGTCCGACCGAGAAGGAGACGCTGGTCTCCCGCCTGATCGACCGTCCGATCCGTCCGCTGTTCGTCGACGGCTGGCGCAACGAGACCCAGGTGATCGTCACCGTGCTCTCGCATGACATGGAAAACGACCCCGACATCGTCGCGCTGGTGGCCTCGTCGGCGGCGCTGACCCTGTCGGGCGCACCGTTCAAGGGCCCGATCGGCGCGGCCCGCGTCGGCTTCGCCAATGACGAGTTCATCCTCAACCCGACGCTCGACGAAATGGTCGACACCCAGCTCGACCTCGTCGTCGCCGGCACCGCCGACGCCGTGCTGATGGTGGAATCGGAAGCCAAGGAACTGAACGAAGAGATCATGCTCGGTGCGGTGATGTTCGGTCACCGCCACTTCCAGCCGGTGATCAACGCGATCATCGAGCTCGCCGAGAAGGCCGCCAAGGAGCCGCGCGAAGTCACCACGATCGACAATTCCGCGCTCGAAAAGGAAATGCTCGGCATGGTCGAGCAGGAGCTGCGGGCTGCCTACGCCATTCCGGTCAAGCAGGATCGCTACGCCGCGGTCGGCAAGGTCAAGGAAAAGGTGATCGCCCACTACTTCCCGGAAGGGCAGGAGCCGAAATACGACAAGCTGCGCATCGGCGGCGTGTTCAAGGAGCTCGAAGCCAAGATCGTTCGCTGGAACATCCTCGACACCGGCAAGCGCATCGACGGTCGCGACAGCAAGACCGTGCGCAACATCGTCGCCGAAGTCGGCGTGCTGCCCCGCGCCCACGGTTCGGCGCTGTTCACCCGCGGCGAGACCCAGGCGATGGTCGTGACCACGCTCGGCACCGGCGAGGACGAGCAGTACATCGACGCGCTTTCTGGAACGTACAAAGAGACGTTCCTGCTGCACTACAACTTCCCTCCCTACTCGGTCGGTGAGACCGGTCGCCTCGGCGGCACCAAGCGCCGCGAGATCGGCCATGGCAAGCTGGCCTGGCGCGCGATCCACCCGGTGCTGCCGCCGCACCACGAATTCCCCTACACCACGCGCGTGGTGTCGGAGATCACCGAGTCGAACGGCTCGTCCTCGATGGCTTCGGTCTGCGGCGCTTCGCTGGCGCTGATGGATGCCGGCGTGCCGCTGAAGCGGCCGACCGCGGGCATCGCGATGGGCCTGATCCTGGAAGACAAGCGCTTCGCAGTTCTCTCGGACATCCTCGGCGACGAGGACCATCTCGGCGACATGGACTTCAAGGTCGCCGGCACCGAGCAGGGTATCACCTCGCTCCAGATGGACATCAAGATCGAGGGCATCACCGAAGAGATCATGAAGGTGGCGCTCGCCCAGGCCAAGGATGGACGTATCCACATCCTCGGCGAGATGGCCAAGGCGCTCACCAACGCCCGTGCCGAGCTCGGCGAGTACGCGCCGCGCATCGAGACCTTCAAGATCGCCACCGACAAGATCCGCGAAGTGATCGGCACCGGCGGCAAGGTGATCCGCGAGATCGTCGAGAAGACCGGCGCCAAGGTCAACATCGAGGACGACGGCACCGTGAAGGTCGCCTCCAGCGACGGCGAGGCGATGAAGGCCGCGATCAAGTGGATCAAGTCGATCGCGTCCGATCCGGAAGTCGGCCAGATCTATGACGGCACCGTCGTCAAGGTGATGGAGTTCGGCGCCTTCGTGAACTTCTTCGGCTCCAAGGACGGCCTCGTCCACATCAGCCAGCTCGCTTCGGCGCGCGTGCAGAAGACCTCCGACGTCGTCAAGGAAGGCGACAAGGTCAAGGTCAAGCTGCTCGGCTTCGACGACCGCGGCAAGACCCGCCTGTCGATGAAGGTCGTCGACCAGACCACCGGCGAAGACCTCGAAGGCAAGGGCGGCGAGGGCGAGAAGGCTCCGCGCGAAGCCGCCGGCGAGTAAGTCTCGCACCCGGTCAGAAACACGAAGGGCGGCCGAAAGGCCGCCCTTTTTTGTTTGTGCTCACCCTGGCCGATCTGCGCTCCCTCTCCCGCTTGCGGGAGAGGTGAAGCAACACCGCGTCAGGACGCCGCGAGATCGTACCGGTCGAGGTTCATCACCTTGGTCCAGGCCTTGGCGAAGTCCTGCACGAACTGCTGCTTGGAATCCGACGTGGCATAGACTTCCGCGTAGGCGCGAAGTTGCGAGTGCGCGCCGAAGATCAGGTCGACGCGCGTGCCGGTCCACTTCACCGCATTTGTCTTGCGGTCCCGGGCCTCGTAGCTACCGTCAGCCGCCGGCGTCCACTGCGTGCTCATGTCGAGCAAATTGACGAAGTAGTCGTTGCTCAGCGTGCCCACCTTCGCGGTGAGAACACCGTGCTTCGAACCGTTCGCATTGGCACCGAGCACACGCAGGCCGCCGATCAGCGCCGTCATCTCGGGGCCGGTGAGCCTCAGGAGCTGCGCGCGATCGACGAGGGCTTCTTCCTG
This sequence comes from Bradyrhizobium sp. SHOUNA76, assembly GCF_023006445.1. Lineage (NCBI taxonomy): Bacteria > Pseudomonadati > Pseudomonadota > Alphaproteobacteria > Hyphomicrobiales > Nitrobacteraceae > Bradyrhizobium > Bradyrhizobium sp. SHOUNA76. The sequence goes on along the minus strand of NZ_JALBHA010000278.1, from coordinate 1,449 downwards.
CTGCAGGAACTGATGCTTCTTGCCGACGTAGTTGCGGAAACCATCGGCCCGCGGCTCGAGCGGCGCGAAGGACTCCGCGTCGGTCTGCTCCTGCGAGGCATCCATGCGGCCCGGGGTGAAGCCGACCTTCACGTCGACGCCGGCATCCTTCGCGGCCTTCTCGACCGCGGCGGTACCGCCGAGGACGATGAGATCCGCGAGTGAGACCTTCTTCGCGCCGGACGACGCGTTGAAGTCCTTCTGGATCGCTTCGAGCTTGCCGAGCACCTTGGAGAGCTGAGCCGGCTGGTTCACCTCCCAATCCTTCTGCGGGGCAAGGCGGATGCGCGCGCCGTTGGCGCCGCCACGCTTGTCCGAGCCGCGGAACGTCGAGGCCGACGCCCAGGCGGTCGAGACCAGCTCTGAGACCGAGAGGCCCGAAGCCAGGATCTTGGTTTTCAGCGCCGCGATGTCCTGGTCGCTGACCAGCTCGTGATTCACGGCCGGAATCGGATCCTGCCAGATCAACGTCTCCTTCGGCACCTGCGGACCGAGATAGCGCTGGATCGGGCCCATGTCGCGATGGGTCAGCTTGAACCAGGCGCGGGCGAAGGCGTCCGCGAACTGATCGGGGTTTTCGAGGAAGCGCCGCGAGATCTTCTCATAGGCGGGATCGAGGCGCAGCGAGAGGTCGGTGGTCAGCATCGTCGGCCGATGCTTCTTCGACTTGTCGAAGGCGTCAGGAATGATCGCCTCGGCGCCCTTTGCCGTCCACTGCTGCGCACCGCCCGGGCTCTTGGTCAGCTCCCATTCGTACTTGAACAGGTTCTCGAAGAAGTTGTTGCTCCACTTGGTCGGCGTCGTCGTCCAGGTCACCTCGAGGCCGCTGGTAATGGAATCGCCTGCCAGACCCGAAGCGTGCTTGCTCTTCCAGCCGAGGCCCTGATCTTCCAGCGCGCCCGCTTCCGGCTCCGGTCCGACCAGCGAGGGATCACCTGCGCCATGGGTTTTGCCGAAGGTGTGACCACCGGCGATCAGCGCAACGGTTTCCTCGTCGTTCATCGCCATGCGGGCGAACGTCTCGCGGATGTCCTTGGCCGCAGCAATCGGATCCGGCTTGCCGTTCGGGCCTTCCGGATTGACGTAGATGAGGCCCATCTGCACCGCGCCGAGCGGCTCGGCGAGCTGACGTTCGCCGCTGTAGCGCTCATCGCCGAGCCAGGTGCCCTCGGGACCCCAATAGAGCTCTTCGGGCTCCCAGACGTCGGCGCGGCCGCCGGCGAAGCCGAAGGTCTTGAAGCCCATCGATTCCAGCGCGACGTTGCCGGCGAGCACCATCAGATCGGCCCAGGAAATCTTGCGACCGTATTTCTGCTTGATCGGCCAGAGCAGACGGCGCGCCTTGTCGAGATTGGCGTTGTCGGGCCAGCTGTTGAGCGGAGCGAAACGCTGCTGGCCGGCGCCGGCGCC
>NZ_JALBHA010000277.1:0-8457 GCF_023006445.1 Bradyrhizobium sp. SHOUNA76 | reverse complement strand
ACGCATCTCGTGTCAATTCGGACGCAGCTCGGCTTCCGACAGGACGCCGCCGCCGAGCGCCTTCGCCAGCGACATCACGTCAGGTGTGACGCCGGTGCGCCTGTAAGCGAAGAGATCGCCGCTGCGGCCCATGCCGGTCTGCACCTCGTCGAATGCGAGCAGCAGGCCCTTGTCGTCGCAAAGCTGGCGCAACGCCTTGAGGAAAGAAGGCGTCGCCGAGCGCACGCCGCCCTCGCCCTGGATCGGCTCGATCAGGATGCCGGCGGTGTCGGGGCCGATCGCCTTCTTCACGGCTTCGAGGTCGCCATGCGGGACCTGGTCGAAACCGTCCATCGGCGGGCCGAAACCTTCGAGATATTTTGCAGAGCCGGTCGCGGCGAGCGTTGCCAGGGTGCGGCCATGGAAGGCGCCTTCGAAGGTGATGATGCGGTAGCGCTCGGGATGCCCCTTGGAGAAGTGATGATGGCGGACCAGCTTGATCACACCCTCCAGCGCTTCGGCGCCGGAATTGCAGAAGAACACGAAGTCCGCGAAGCTCTCATTGCACAGGCGCACGGCGAGCTTCTCGCCGTCCGGGCTCTGAAACAGGTTCGACATGTGCCAGAGCCTGGTCGCCTGCTCCTGCAGCGCCTTGATCAGATGCGGGTGGCAATGGCCGAGCGCATTCACAGCGACGCCCGAGGTGAAATCGAGATAGCGATCGCCATTGGTCGCGATCAGCCAGCAGCCTTCGCCGCGTTCGAAACCGAGGTCGGCCCTGGCGAAAACGGGGAGCAAATGCGGCGCTGCGCTGTTAGTCATGACGATCACTTGAATGTTGCGGACGGTGTGACGCGTGCATTGCGCAACGCACCATTGACCGGCCCGGAAAACGAAACGTGCCGCCTTTTAAGGGCGGCACGCAGGACTATCTTATGCTTGGCAAGACGGGTGTCAATGCCGCCCGGAAAGCCTCGGGAAACGCTGAATCCGTAGTCTTGCGGTGCCGATTTTGCGGGTTTTCACCACGGAACATGTGGAAGCGAGTCGGCGGACTCTTGCGCGGGAGTCACGCCATATTGTAGCGTTTGGATTGTCAGATACGACATCTCGTGCAGCGGTTCTGATCCCAAGAGTCCTCTTGTACCGGCGTAAACGTTCGGGCGTCAGTCACGCGCCCGGCGAGCCTTAAGGGATTCTGACGGCACGGGTTTTTGAAGGCTTAGGCATTCGCTGCAAGGCCCCAGGATGGCTGGCCGGCAGCGAGGGAAAGGGTGCAATGACGGTTTTGACCTGGTCCGATGATCGCGTCGAGCAGCTGAAAAAGCTCTGGGAGGCCGGACTTTCGGCCAGCCAGATCGCAGCAGAGCTCGGCAATGTGACCCGCAATGCCGTGATCGGCAAAGTGCACAGGCTCGGTCTGTCCGGCCGCGCCAAGAGCCCTTCATCGGCAGCGCCCCGGCCGCGCAAGGCGCGTCCCGCGCAGCACATGATGCGGGTGACCCGCCCCATTGCGCGCGGCAACACCGCGCTGGCGCAGGCCTTCGAGGTCGAGGTGGAGGCAGAACCGGTCACCTACGACAACGTGGTGCCGATGAGCCAGAGGTTGTCGCTGCTGGAGCTGAACGAGGCGACCTGCCACTGGCCGGTCGGCGATCCCTCGAGCCCGGATTTCTTCTTCTGCGGCGGCAAGGCGCTCTCCGGCCTGCCCTATTGCGCCCAGCACTCGCGCGTGGCGTATCAGCCCGCAGCGGACCGTCGTCGTGCACCGGCCAAGCCGGGCCCGCGGTGAGTTAGCGAATTAGTTGACTAAGGACGGCGCTGTCACGTGATGACGGCTCCAATTACTCGATGTCATCCCCGCCTAGTGCGCAATTTCGCACGGGGCGCGGGGATCCATAACCACAGGGCGCAATTGTTGCGCGAGATGGTCACTCCGAGTCTTCGCCAAACCACGTCCTGTGGTTATCGCGACGAGCGCAAGCGCTTGCGCGGAGGTCCCGGGCTCGCGCTGCGCGCGCCCCGGGAAGACACTGAGTGTGTCGCCGCAGCTCGCCAAACACCAGCCCGCAAACCTTACGTCTGCTCAGCCTTCGCGAAGCGATCGTCCAGCGCATAACCCGCGCCGCGGACGGTGCGGATCGGGTCCTGCTCGCGGCCGAGATTGAGCAGCTTGCGCAGGCGGCCGATATGGACGTCGACGGTGCGCTCGTCGATGTAGATGTCGCGGCCCCAGACGCTGTCGAGCAGCTGCTCGCGCGAGAACACGCGGCCGGGATGCTCCAGGAAGAACTCCAGCAGCCGATATTCGGTGGGGCCGAGATCGATCGGCCGGCCCGAGCGCGCGACGCGACGCTTGTCGCGATCGAGCTCGATGTCGCCATAGGCGAGCACGGTGGCGAGCCGCTCGGGGCTGGCGCGCCTGAGCAGCCCCTTCACGCGCGCCAAGAGCTCCGGCACCGAGAACGGCTTGACGATGTAGTCGTCGGCGCCGGTCGCAAGACCACGTACACGCTCGCTCTCCTCGCCGCGCGCGGTGAGCATGATGATCGGCAGCTGCTTGGTCTCGGGACGGGTGCGCAGGCGGCGGCACAGCTCGATGCCTGACAGGCCGGGCAGCATCCAGTCGAGCACGATCAGGTCGGGAATGTGCTCCTTGAGGCGGGTGTCGGCGTCGTCGCCGCGCATGACCGTCTCGACGTCATAGCCGTCGCCTTCGAGGTTGTAGCGAAGAAGCTCGGTGAGAGCTTCCTCGTCCTCAACCACCATAATGCGTGCGCCCATGGTGTCGTCGCTCCTTGAGGTCTTCAGCTATTCGGGATCGTCGTGGCGAAGGTGGTCATGTCGCCCTTCGGCCGCTTGTCGGTGATCGCCTGGCCCTCGATCATGTAGAACACGGTCTCGGCGATGTTGGTGGCGTGGTCGCCGATCCGCTCGATGTTCTTGGCGCAGAACATCAGATGGATGCAGAACGAGATGTTGCGCGGATCCTCCATCATGTAGGTGAGGAGCTCGCGGAACAGCGAGGTGCAGATCGCGTCGACTTCCTCGTCGCCCTTCCACACCGCCATCGCCGCCGGCAGATCGTGCGCGGCATAGGCGTCCAGCACCGACTTGACCTGCTGCTGCACGAGGTCGGTCATGTGCTCCAGGCCGCGGAACAGCTTCAGCGGATGGAAGTCGGTCTCCAGCGCGGCGACCCGCTTGCCCATGTTCTTGGCGAGGTCGCCGATCCGCTCGAGGTCGGTCGCAACGCGCATGGCGCCGACGATCTCGCGCAGATCGACCGCCATCGGCTGGCGGCGGGCGATGGTGAGCACGGCGCGTTCCTCGATGCGTTTCTGCAGCGCGTCGAGCTCGGCGTCGATGGTGACGACGCGCTGGCCGAGCGCGACGTCGCGGCGGATCAGCGCGTCGACGGATTCGACGATCATGCGCTCGGCGATGCCGCCCATCTCGGCGACCAGGCGGGTGAGCTCCTGGAGGTCGGTGTCGAAAGCCTTGGCGGTATGTTCAGTACCCATGTTCCGTCTCCTCAGCCGAACCGGCCGGTGATGTAATCCTGCGTGCGCCGGTCGGTCGGCGACGTGAAGATCTTGCTGGTGTCGTCGAACTCGATCAGCTCGCCGAGATACATGAAGGCGGTCTTGTCGGAGACGCGCGCCGCCTGCTGCATGTTGTGGGTGACGATCGCGATCGTGTAGTTCTCGGACAGTTCCTGGATCAGCTCCTCGACCTTGGCGGTCGAGATCGGATCGAGTGCCGAGCAGGGCTCGTCGAACAGGATCACCTCGGGCCGCACCGCGACGGTGCGCGCGATGCAGAGGCGCTGCTGCTGACCGCCGGAGAGCGACAGGCCGGAGGCGTTGAGCTTGTCCTTGACCTCGTTCCAGAGCGCGCCGCCGCGCAGCGCCTTCTCGACGCGGTCATCCATCTCGGACCTCGAGATCTTCTCGTAGAGGCGGATGCCGAACGCGATGTTCTCGTAGATCGTCATCGGGAACGGCGTCGGCTTCTGGAACACCATGCCGACCCGGGCGCGCAGCAGATTGAGGTCGAGCCTGGGGTCGAGGATGTTGGTCTGGTCGAGCATCAGCTGGCCGGTGGCGCGCTGGCCCGGATAAAGATCATACATCCGGTTGAAGATGCGCAGCAGGGTCGACTTGCCGCAACCGGACGGGCCGATGAAGGCCGTGACGCGGTTGGCGCCGAGCGTCAGGTTGATGTTCTTCAGCGCGTGGTGCTCGCCGTAATAGAAGTTGAGGTTGCGCGCGGTGACCTTGGCCGGTGCCTCGGGCAGCGGCTGCGAGCCGGGATGAACGGTCGGCGCGCTCACGGAAACAGACATTTCGCTCATTTTGCAGTCCTCTCGGCGCCGATGATGCGCGCGCCAATGTTCAGGGCAAGCACGGTCAGGGTGATCAGCAGCGCGCCGCTCCAGGCGAGCTGCTTCCAATAGGCGTAGGGGCTCTGGACGAAATTGTTGATGGTGACCGGCAGGTTGGCCATCGTCTTGTCCAGGCCGAGGCTGAAGAACTGGTTCGACAGCGCTGTGAACAGCAGCGGCGCGGTTTCGCCGGCGACGCGGGCGGTGGCGAGCAGCACGCCGGTGATGAGGCCCGAGCGCGCCGCGCGATAGGCGATGCGCTTGATCACCAGCGAACGCGGAAGGCCCAATGCGCTGGCGGCTTCCCGCAGCGGATTCGGCACCAGCAGCAGCATGTCCTCCGTGGTGCGCACCACCACCGGGATGACGATGACCGCGAGAGCCAGCGCGCCTGCGATCGCCGAGAAGCCGCGCATCGGTACCACCACCGCGCCATAGATGAACAGGCCGATGATGATCGAGGGCGCCGAGAGCAGGATGTCGTTGATGAAGCGGATCACCGAGGTCAGCTTGTCGTTGCGGCCGTACTCGGCGAGATAGGTGCCGGCGAACAGGCCGAGCGGCGCGCCGATGCCGACGCCGAGGACGGTCATGATGATCGAGCCGACGATGGCGTTGCGCAGGCCGCCCTCGGTCGAGCCGGGCGGCGGCGTGTCGGCGGTGAAGACCTGGAGATTCAGACCAGCGAGGCCGTTGTAGAGCAGCGTGGCCAGGATCAGCGCGAGCCAGGTGACGCCGAAGGCGGCCGCGGCGATGCAGAGCCCACGGATGACGAAGTCCTTGCGGCGGCGGCGCGAATAGATCGGATTGAGAGCCATGACGTTAGTTCCCCGCCTTCTTGTCCAACCGCATCAGCATCAGCCGCGCGGCGGCCAGCACGAAGAACGTCAGCACGAACAGCAACAGGCCGAGCAGGATCAGGCCGGACTGGTGCAGGCCGTCGCTCTCGGCGAACTCGGAGGCGATCGCCGCCGAGATCGTCGTCCCTGGCGCGAAGATCGAGGAGGAGATGCGGAACGAATTGCCGATGATGAAGGTCACCGCCATGGTCTCGCCGAGCGCGCGGCCCAGCGCCAGCATGACGCCGCCGATGATGCCGACCCGGGTGTAGGGGATCACCACGCTGCGCACGACTTCCCAGGTGGTGCAGCCGACGCCGTAGGCGGCCTCCTTCAGCACCGGCGGCACCGTCTTGAACACGTCGACCGAGATTGAGGTGATGAAGGGCAGCACCATGATGGCAAGGATCAGCGCGGCATTGAACGTGCTGAGATAGGACGGGGGACCTGCGAAGATCGCGCCCAGCACGGGGACGCCGTCGAAAATCCTGATCATGAAGGGCTGGAAGGTGTTGGCCAGGAACGGGCCCAGCACGAAGAAGCCCCACATGCCGTAGATGATCGAGGGAATGCCGGCGAGCAGCTCGATCGCCATGCCGATCGGGCGGCGCAGCCATTGCGGGCAGAGCTCGGTGAGGAAGATCGCAATGCCGAGACCGACGGGAATGGCGATCAGCATCGCGATGAAGGAGGTGACGAGCGTGCCGTACATCGGCCCGAGCGCGCCGAGCACGGGCGGATCGGCCGACGGCGCCCAGCGCTGCGTCCACAGGAAGGAAAGGCCGTATTCCCTGATCGCCGGGAACGCACCGACGATCAGCGAGATGATGATGCCGCCGAGGATCAACAGCACCGAGATCGCGGACAGCCGCGTGATCCAGTAGAAGGTGACGTCGCCGAGCTTGAACGCGCTCAAGGCCTTGGCGCGGTCATACGGTCCGGCGTCGTCGATGATATCGCTCTGAACGGCCATTTCTGCCACGCCGATCCCCTGTGCCCATTTTTATATACGCTTGTTCTTGGTCGCGTGCCCCGGATGCGACGCTGCGCCGATCCGGGGCCTGGTTCTTGGCGGGCCCGGCTCAGCGGGCAGCGTTTCACGCTGCCGCGTCCGGGACACGAGAGCCGTTTCTTAGCTCTTGATCTCGGCAGCCCAGGTCTTCTCGATCAGCTGGACGACGCTGTCCGGCATCGGGATGTAGTCGAGCTCCTCGGCCGCCTTGCCGCCGCTCTTGAAGGCCCAGCGGAAGAACTTGATGGCTTCCTGCGAGGCCGCCTTGTCGGTGGCGGACTTGTGCATCAGGATGAAGGTCGCCGCGGTGATCGGCCAGGACTTCTCGCCGGGCTGGTCGGTCAGGATGACGTAGTAGCCGGGCGCCTTGGCCCAGTCGGCGTTGGAGGCGGCCGCCTGGAACGCTTCGACGGTCGGCTGCACCGGCTTGCCGGCCTTGTTGACGAGACCGGTGTAGGTCAGCTTGTTCTGCTTGGCATAGGCGTACTCGACGTAGCCGATCGAGTTCTTGGTCTGGCTGATGTTGCCCGACACGCCTTCGTTGCCCTTGGCGCCGACGCCGACCGGCCACTCGACCGCAGTGCCCTCACCGACCTTGCTCTTCCAGTCCGCGCTGGCCTTGGAGAGGTAGTTGGTGAAGTTGAAGGTGGTGCCCGAACCGTCCGAGCGGCGGACCACGGTGATCGCCTCCGAGGGCAGCTTCGCGTTCGGATTGAGCTTCTTGATCGCGGCGTCGTCCCACTTGGTGATCTTGCCGAGATAGATGCTGGCCAGGGTCTCGCCGTCGAACACCAGTTCGCCGGGCTTCACGCCCTCGAGGTTGACGACGGGAACGATGGCGCCCATCACCATCGGCCACTGGACGAGGCCGTCCTTCTCGAGCTGCTCGGCCTTGAGCGGCGCATCGCTGGCGCCGAAGGTCACGGTCTTGGCCTGGATCTGCTTGATGCCGCCGCCGGAGCCGATCGACTGGTAGTTCAGACCGTTGCCGGTCTCCTTCTTGTAGGCGTCAGCCCACTTCGAATAGATCGGGAACGGGAACGTCGCGCCTGCACCGGTGATGTCGGCAGCAAAGGCCGCCGTCGCCGACGCGGCGACCACGCCGGCAGCGACGATCGTTTTGAGGAAATTCATGCTGGTCTCCATACAGGGGAGCGAAGCGCCATCAGCGCCCGATCGCGCTCCCCACGCCGCCCGTTTAGGAGCGGTCGGCTGTGCTTTTACGAAGGTTTCGTGACAGCCGGATGACACCATCAAGCGATTGAAATCGCTTGATTATTAGATCTGAGCCGGGGCCTTCGCCTGGGGAAAACAAGCGCTGAAAGTGGCGCCCTGTCTTGGCACGCTTTCGATCAAAAGCCGGCCGCGATGGCGATTAAGAATATGTTTCACCAACGATAATCCGAGCCCGGTCCCGCCTTGCGAGCGGCTGTCGCCGACGTCCACCCGGTAGAACCGCTCGGTCAGTCGTGGCAGGTGCTCGGGAGCGATTCCGGGGCCGAAATCGCGAACCATGATCCGGATTTCCTGAGTTCCATCAGTGGCCGCGCCCGAGGTTAGCGACACGATGACGCGTCCGCCGGAGGCGCCGTATTTGAGCGCGTTCTCGATCAAATTCTCGAACAGGCGGAGCAGCTCCTCGCGGTCGCCCGCGATCATCACCGGGCTATCAGGCAAATGGATCTCGACCTCGACCTGGCGCTCGCGCGCCAGCGGCTCGAGCCCGTCGGCGACCTGGCGGATGATCGGCAGCAGGTCGACCAGGGTGTCGGGCCGGACATGGGCCGACAGCTCGACCCGCGACAGCGACAGCAGATCGTCGATCAGGCGCGCCATGCGGGTGGCCTGGTTGTGCATGATGCCGAGGAAGCGCTCGCGCGCCTTGGGATCGTCCTTGGCCTGGCCCTGGAGCGTGTCGATGAAGCCCGACAGCGCGGCGAGCGGCGTGCGCAGCTCGTGGCTGGCATTGGCGACGAAGTCGGCGCGCATCTCCTCGACCCGCCGCAGCGGCGTCTGGTCGTGAAAGGTCATCAGCATGCATTTGTCGGCGCCGCCGAAGCTGGTCGGCACCGGCACCGGCGTGATCATGAGCTCCATCCAGCGATCGACCGGAACATGATCGAGATAGGTCGCGCGCCGCGGCTCGGTGGTCGCGATCGCTTCGCGCAACGCCGTGATGATCTCCGGCGAGCGCAGCGCGAACTGAGCGATCTCGTTCCGGCGCAGCGCCGGCGCGAGCT
>NZ_JALBHA010000276.1:0-8478 GCF_023006445.1 Bradyrhizobium sp. SHOUNA76 | reverse complement strand
CCGGTGCTCGGCGTCGCGGGCGATCACCACGAAGGGGCGCGCGCCCTCGCGCTCGCCGACCAGTCGTTGCCAGGGGCCCAGCAGGTCGAACCGCTGATAGGGCGTGAAGAGATGGCCGGGCTCCTCGAAGCCGCGCCAGACGGCCTCGGCGGCGTCGAGATCGGTGACGATATCGACATGCGCAATACGGCTCGCTTCCGACCGCGCCGGCGCTTCTGCCGTCCGGCTTTGCATCGCCGCAGCCATGGTCATCCGCGAAACCTGTCGAGAAATCAGAAATAGACGTCAATCGGCCTGTGGCCGACCTTTGCAAAGAAATGTCAACAAAGGGTAAGGACAATGGGAACGGGAACAGGCGCCTTAAGGGCGCGAAGGGTGGGATATTGGCATCCGACGACAGATGGCTGGAACGGCTGCGCCTCGAGCTGGCCTGGTTGACCGGCCGGGCCGCGCTAGGCCGTCGAGGTAGCGGCGCCATCCTGCGCTTTGAGCGGGTGCGGCCGCGGCGCGGCGGATTTCAGCCAATGCGCTCGCACGAGATCACGCCGCAGTTTCTCGACCGCGCCATTCGCGCGCTCAAGCGTTGGAAATACGATTTTCTCGGCATGGATGAAGTCTGCCGGCGCGCGGTGACGCTGCCGGAGCAGCGGCGCTTCGTGGCGCTCACCTTTGACGGCGCCAACAAGGACCTGATCGACTTCGGCTATCCGGTGCTGGCGCACCACGCCGTGCCCTTCACGGTCTACGTGCCCACCGCCTTTCCCGACGGCGTCGGACAGGCCTGGTGGCTCGGGCTCGAACAGTTGATCGCGCGCGAGAGCCGCATCAGCCTGATGATGGGGGAGAGGGAACAGCGCTTCGTCGTCACTGGTCGCACCGAGAAGCAGGCGCTGTTTTCGCATCTCGAAAGTTGGCTGCGCTCGCTGTCGCCGGCGGATCTGTCGGCGGCGATCGCCGACCTCTGCGCGCGCTACCGGATCGACCTCGCCGCGCTCTCGCGCGAGGCGTCGATGGATTGGGAGGATCTGGCGAAGCTGGCGGCCGACCCGCTCGTCACGATCGGCAGCGCGACCGTGAACTATCCAGTCCTCACCAACATGAAGGACGCAGCCGCGCTGCGCGAGATGACGATGGGCAAGGCGGTCGCCGAAGCGGCGTTCAGGCGCGAGATCCGCCATCTTGCCTTTCCGTTCGGGGATCGCACCTCGTTCCGGCGCAGCCATGTCGTCATGGCGGAGGAGGCCGGCTTTGCTAGCGCGGTGTCGACGATCGCGGGCATCGTGGATGCGGAGGGGCGGACCAATCTGCGCGCGCTGCCGCGGATCGCCTGGGACGGCCGTGTGCGCTCGCTGCGCATGTTGCGTGTGCTGGTGTCAGGCGTCGCCTTTGCGCCGGTGAAACCGACCGGCGGCGCTGCGAACTAGAGCCGCTACGAATTGGATTTGGCGCGGTCGGGACGCTGCATCCAGCTCACGATCGGCATCGCCGGCAGCACCCAGCCCATGCCGACAACGACGTAGTAGATCGCCTGCCGCCAGCCGGACTCGGCAATCCACGGCATCTGCGCCGCGGCCATGCCGAGCAGGGCCCAGACCGTGGCCAGCACCAGGAGCAGGATGGCGCCGAGGAACTTGCGGGTACGGATCGTCATGGCGGGAGCTTGCTGCCTTCGCGTAACTTGCGCTGCGGGAGCGGGGGACTATAAGGGGCACGCAATCCGGTTCAAGCCCTGGTTTTAACCCCTGAAATGACGACGAATTCCGTTCCAACCAACCCGCATCGCGCCGTGCGCTGGTGGCTGATTTCGGTAGCCGCTTTGATCGCGCTGATGGTGCTGGTCGGCGGCGCGACGCGGCTGACGGAATCCGGCCTCTCGATCGTCGAATGGAAGCCGGTCACGGGCAGTGTTCCGCCGCTGTCGGAGGCGCAGTGGACCGAGGCGTTCGAGGCCTACAAGAAGATCCCGCAATATCGCGAGCTCAACGCCGGCATGAGCCTGTCCGAGTTCAAGCAGATCTTCTGGTGGGAGTGGAGCCACCGGTTGCTCGGCCGTTTCATCGGCGTCGCCTATCTCCTGCCGTTCCTGTTCTTCCTGTGGCGTGGCGGCCTGTCCGGCGAATTGAAGCGCCGACTGTGGCTGCTGTTCGCGCTCGGCGGTCTCCAGGGTGCGGTCGGCTGGTGGATGGTCGCCTCGGGCCTGACGGAACGGGTCGAGGTGTCGCAATATCGGCTGGCGACGCATCTGCTGCTCGCGCTGCTGATCTTCGCCGGAATCGTCTGGACGGTGCGGCGGCTCAAGAAGCGGCCGCGTATCGCAGCGCCGGCGCGGCTGCGGTTCACGAGCGCTCTGCTGCTCGTCCTCACGTTCGTGCAGATCTATTTCGGTGCGCTGGTCGCGGGCTTGCGCGCAGGGCGTGCCTACAACACCTGGCCGCAGATCGACGGCGCGTTCATTCCCTCGGCGGAGCGGCTCTGGTTCGAGACGCCGTGGTGGCGCAACATGTTCGACAACGTCCTGACGGTGCAGTTCGAGCACCGCATGACCGCCTATGCGCTGTTCGTGCTGGCGGCATTGCACGCGATCGACGCGGTGCGCTCGCGCGCGGGTTCTGCGGCTGGCGGGGCGCTGTGGCTGCTCGCGGCGGTGAGCTTGCAGGCGGTGCTCGGCATCCTCACGCTGCTGAATCAGGTGCCGATCGATCTCGCGCTTTCGCACCAGGCGGTTGCGATCGCAGTGCTGACGCTTGCGGTGGTGCAGGTGGAACGGCTCGCTTCGCGCCAGCAGACGCACGCGCAGCCACGCGCGGTTCCGGTCGGTCAGGCCGGCTGATCAGCGCGACTGATCAGCAATAGCCGTAGACGCCGCACGAGTAGGGCAGCCGCCAGAAATAATCGACCTGCTTCCCGCCGTAATACGCGCCCTGATAGTCGTAGTCCCATGGGCGGCCGTAATAGCCCGGCAGCGTGTGGGAGCCCGGCAGCAGCGGTGTGCCCGGCAGGTTGCGAATGTAGCTGCCGATGCCATAGGCCGGCGAGATCAGCGCATCCGGATCAGTTTCGACATAGACCTTCGGCGGGTCCTGCGGCGGAGCGGCGGCCCGCCGTTTCGGCGTGGCCGGCAAGTCGGCGGCGACGGCAGCCGAGACCGTCAGCATTGCCGCAAGGGCAGGCACCATCCAGCGCAACATCGTCGGCTCCGAATCAGAAGGGGCGATCCAACGATGATGTATGCGGCAGATATGGTTAATGACTGTTAACTGGCGGCGGCCGCCGATGTCATTCCGGGGCGGTGCGCAGCACCGAACCCGGAATCCAGAGCTTATGATGCGACGTCGAGGTTCCGGGTTCGGTGCTGCGCACCGCCCCGGAACGACAGGAAGCTACGCCCCCAGCGCCTGTTCCAGGTCGGCGATCAGATCTTCCTTGTCCTCGATGCCGATCGAGAGCCGCACCACGTCTGGGCCGGCGCCGGACTTCACCTTCGCCGCGTCGTCGAGCTGGCTGTGCGTCGTCGAGGCAGGATGGATCACGAGAGAGCGGGTGTCGCCGACGTTGGCGAGGTGCGAGAACAGCTGCAGCTTCGACACCAAATTGACGCCAGCGTCATAGCCGCCCTTCAGGCTGAAGGTGAACACGGCGCCCGCGCCCTTCGGCGCGTATTTGCGGGCGAGCTGGTTGTACTTGTCGGTTGGAAGGCCCGCATAGCTCACCGAGGCCACCGCAGGATGGCCCGCGAGAAATTCGGCGACCGCTTTCGCATTGTCGCAGTGCTTCTGCATGCGCAGCGGCAGCGTCTCGATGCCGGTCAGGATCATGAAGGCGTTGAACGGCGACAGCGCCGGCCCGAGGTCGCGCAGGCCGAGCACGCGGCAGGCGATCGCGAAGGCGAAATTGCCAAAGGTCTCCTGCAGGCGGATGCCGTGATATTCGGGCCGCGGCTCCGACAGCATCGGGTATTTGCCGCCGGTGGACCAGTCGAAGGTGCCGGCATCGACGATGATGCCGCCGAGCGAATTGCCGTGACCGCCCAGGAATTTCGTCAGCGAGTGCACGACGATGTCGGCGCCGTGGTCGATCGGGCGGATCAGATAGGGCGAGGCCAGCGTGTTGTCGACGATCAGCGGCACGCCCGCCTTTCGCGCCACCGTCGAGATCGCCTCGATGTCGGTGATGCTGCCGGCGGGATTGGCGATGGACTCGATGAAGATCGCCTTGGTGCGCGGCGTCACCGCGCGCTCGAAGCTGGCGATGTCATCGGGATCGGCCCACACCACGTTCCAGCCAAAGCTCTTGAACGCGTGCGTGAACTGGTTGATCGAGCCGCCATAGAGTTTTCGTGCGGCGATGAACTCGTCGCCGGGCTGCAGCAATTGCTGCAAAACAACGACCTGCGCGGCATGGCCCGAGGCCACCGCAAGCGCCGCCGTGCCGCCTTCGAGCGCGGCTACGCGCTCTTCCAGCACCGCGTTGGTGGGATTGCCGATGCGGGTATAGATGTTGCCGAACGCCTGCAAGCCGAACAGCGAGGCGGCGTGATCCGCGTCGTTGAAGACGAACGAGGTCGTTTGATAAATCGGAGTCGCCCGCGCACCGGTCGTCGGATCGGGCTGTGCACCGGCATGCACGGCGAGGGTCGAAAATCCCGGAAGGCGATCGCTCATTGAGGGCGTCCTGTTCTCTTGGTCTGAAATCGCGCGGCATGCTGATGGGCGCCGCGCTCGCCGTCAAGGCACCGCTTCACGTCGGCATGATCGTGCTACGCATTGTCGCGATCGCGAAAGGAATCCTTCGCGATCGGCTCAGCTTTGCTCGGTCTTGTTTTTGGCGGCGCGATCGGAGGCGGCAGTATCGCCGCCGCCGACGCTCATCCGATTGAGGGATAAGCGCATACCTTGCGTCGGCGCCGGCGGGCGCTTGGAACTGAGGGTGCGCGAGTTCACGCCCATCCAGGAAATCTCGGACGACAAGCGGCCATATTCGATCTTGGGGCAGCGGTTCATCACCACCTTGATGCCAACCGATTCCGCCTTCAGCGCCGCCGCGTCATCACGCGCGCCGAGCTGCATCCAGATCACCTTCGGCAGCGGATCGAGCGTGAGCGCCTCTTCGACGACAGGCATGATGTGGCTGGAATTACGAAAGATGTCGATCATGTCGATGGGACGGCCGATGTCGGAGAGCGAGGCGACGAAGGGCTTTCCGAGCAGCTCCTTGCCGACATGGCCGGGGTTGACAGGGATCATGTCGTAGCCGCGCTGCGCCAGATATTTGAACGCAAAATAGCTCGGCCGCACATTGACCGGCGAGGCGCCGACCATCGCGATCGACTTCACGCTGTTGAGGATGCCGCGGATGTAATTGTCGGGATAGGCGTCGTGGTTCATTTGTGGTTCTTTTTCTTCCTTGTCATTGCGAGGAGCGAAGCGACGAAGCAATCCAGGCTGTCACCGCGGAGGTATTCTGGATTGCTTCGCTTCGCTCGCAATGACGAATGTCACTCGTCCCGCCAATTCGGCGTGCGCTTCTCGATGAATGCGCCGATGCCTTCCTCGGCATCTCGCGCCATCATGTTCTCCGTCATCACCTCGGCCGCATAGCGATAGGCATCCGCAAGGCTCATCTCGGCCTGGCGATAGAACGCTTCCTTGCCGAGCTTGACGGTGTAGGCGGATTTCAGCGCGACCTGCTCCGCCAGCGCGATCGCGGCATCGCGCTCGGTCCCGACCGCGACCACGCGGTTGATGAGTCCGATCTCACGGGCGCGCACGGCCGGGATCGGCTCGCCGGTCAGCAGCATCTCCATCGCCTGCTTGCGCGGCACGTTGCGCGACAGCGCCACCATCGGGGTCGAACAGAACAAGCCGATGTCGACTCCGGGGGTGGCGAAGCTCGCCGCGTCCGAGGCAATGGCGAGATCGCAGCTCGCCACGAGCTGGCAGCCGGCCGCGGTCGCAATGCCCTGGACGGCAGCAACCACGGGCTTTGGCAGGTGCACGATCGCCTGCATCATCGCGCTGCAGGCGGTCATCATCTCGGCGAAGAAGGCACGGCCGCGATCGGGGTCGGTGCGGCGGGCGGTGAGCTCCTTCATGTCGTGGCCGGCGGAGAAGGCGGGACCGTTGGCCGCGATCACGACGCCGCGGACCGCCTTGTCGTCGCGGATCTCGTTGAGCTCGGCATGCAGGCTGGCGATCATCGCTTCCGACAGGCTGTTGCGTGCGGCCGGTCGGTTGAGGGTCAGGACCGCGATGGGGCCCGCGGTCTCGCGCAGCAGGATCGGCGGTTGCGGGGAGGGGGCGCGGGCGGCCTGGCCGGACATCGGAGCATTTCCGTTGGATTATTGCATTTGGATGACGCAGATAACTTAATGTAACAGGGGACGTGAAGCGAGGGTGGGGAACAGCATGGCATTAGCAAAAATGAGCGTGGCGGAAGTCGAGCAGTTTCTCCGTCACGAGTTTCCCCAGGCGTTCAGCGGCGACGACATCACGATCGAAAGCGCGGACGGCCAGACCTGCCTTTTGCGCCAGCGCTACAGCGAAAGGATGCTGCGGCCGGGTGGAACCGTGTCCGGCCCGACGCTGATGGCGCTCGCCGATTTCGCCATGTACGTGGTGCTCCTGTCCGCAATCGGGCCGATTGGGCTCGCCGTGACCACCAATCTCAACATCAACTTCCTGCGCAAGGGCCAGCCCGGCCAGGACGTGCTGGCGGAGGCGCGGCTGCTCAAGCTCGGCAAACGGCTGGCGGTGGGGGAGGTTAACCTCTTGTCGGGCACGTCACCCGATCCGATTGCCCATGTCACCTCGACCTATTCCATTCCAACTGTTTGAGCTTTTCGCAGGTAATATCGCACCATATTTTTAAGCTACTGATATTGCAGCATTAAATTCCGTCTTCGGGCATTGACCGTAGCGCGTCTCTTCTCTAGAAACCGCGCAGTCCGGTGCGGTGTTCGCGCCGATGCTCCCCGTCCACGGAAACTCTGACATGAAAACCTTTTCGGCAAAGCCGGCTGAGGTGACGAAGAAGTGGGTGCTGATCGACGCCAAGGGTCTGGTCGTCGGCCGCCTCGCCACCATCGTCGCCATGCGCCTGCGCGGCAAGCACCTCCCGACCTACACCCCGCACGTTGATTGCGGCGACAACGTCATCATCATCAACGCGCAGCATGCGGTCCTCACGGGGCGCAAGCGCGAGCAGAAGACCTATTACAAGCACACCGGTTACGTCGGCCACATCAAGGAGCGCACCGCGCGCCAGATCCTCGAGGGCAAGCATCCCGAGCGCGTGCTCGAGAAGGCCGTCGAACGCATGATCCCCCGTGGCCCGCTCGGTCGCGTGCAGATGGGCAACCTGCGTGTCTACGGCGGCGCCGATCATCCGCACGAGGCTCAGACTCCCGAGAAGATCGACATCGCCAAGTTGAACCGCAAGAACACGAGGGCCGCATAACATGGCCGAATCCATCCAGTCGCTCGACCAGCTCTCGCAGCTCAAGACGGCGGCCGCGCCCGACGCGCCCAAGCACGAGAAGAAGGTCGACAAGTTCAACCGCGCCTATGCCACCGGCAAGCGCAAGGACGCTGTCGCCCGCGTGTGGATCAAGCCGGGCGCCGGCAAGGTCACCGTCAATTCGCGCGAGGTCGAGGTCTATTTCGCCCGTCCCGTGCTTCGCATGATGATCGAGCAGCCGTTCTCCGTGGCCGCGCGTTCCGGCCAGTACGACGTGATCTGCACCGTCGCCGGCGGCGGCCTGTCCGGCCAGGCCGGCGCGGTCCGTCACGGCATCTCCAAGGCGCTGACCTATTTCGAGCCGGAGCTGCGCTCCGTGCTCAAGAAGGGCGGCTTCCTGACCCGCGACTCCCGCGTGGTCGAGCGCAAGAAGTACGGCAAGGCCAAGGCCCGCCGGTCCTTCCAGTTCTCGAAGCGTTAATCGCTTCGATCGCATTCGCCGCGAAAGCGGCTTCAATGAGATGCAAAAGGGCGCTGATTTCAGCGCCCTTTTTGCTGTTCGTTTGTACGCAAATTGATGGCGTGTTTCCCGAAAACTTGGGTCCGCGCGAAAACCTGAATGGAACTCGCGGGACCTAGCGTCGCATTCGGAAGGGCGCGCAAAT
The DNA here is from genome assembly GCF_023006445.1 of Bradyrhizobium sp. SHOUNA76. Taxonomy (NCBI): domain Bacteria; kingdom Pseudomonadati; phylum Pseudomonadota; class Alphaproteobacteria; order Hyphomicrobiales; family Nitrobacteraceae; genus Bradyrhizobium; species Bradyrhizobium sp. SHOUNA76. The sequence continues at coordinate 358 of NZ_JALBHA010000276.1, read as the reverse complement.
CGGCTGGGGCCGGTCGCGTAATTGCTATGTTCTAGAGGGGGCCGACATGATGTCGCTCGATAGCATCACGCTCTATTTGGTCGCCACCATGGTTGCCGCACTGCTCGGCGCCATGATGGTGTTTTTCGGCAGGCAGGAGGACAGCCCTGCACTGAAATGGTGGGGCACCGCCTATCTGCTCGGTGCCGCCTCGGTCGCGCTATGGACCGCGGCCGGCGACAGGATGGGCCCGCATCTCTATCTGGCGTTAAATGCCGTCGGCTTCGTTGCCTGCGGCATGGTGTGGAATGCGGCGCGCGTTTTCCACGGCCGCAAGCCGAACTGGCCCGGCCTCGTGCTCGGCGCGCTCGCCTGGGTC
>NZ_JALBHA010000275.1:0-8479 GCF_023006445.1 Bradyrhizobium sp. SHOUNA76 | reverse complement strand
CGATCGCCACCACCGCGGCCATCGCCGACAAGCGCCGCTTGCCGCCGGCCTCGCGCGGCTCGTCCGCCTTCACATGCGGAGCAAAATCCTCGCGGTCCCAAGAGCCGTTCCTCGACCGCTCCGAAGGCGCCATGACGATGAGCTTGCCGGGCTTCGGCTCGGGCTGGGTCTCGGCTTTGGCTTCGAGCTTCGGCACATCGATCCGCGAAGCCTCGATCTTTGGCGGCTCGACCTTGACCGGATCAGCTTTGGGCGGCGCCTCGTGGTCCGGGGCAATCGAGGGGGCCTCGATCCCAGCGGCCTCGACGGCCTGCGGCGCGGTCGCAGCAGCTTCGACGACGCCGGTCTGTTCGCCAGTCCTTTGGGCAGCCTGATCGGGCATTGGTTCGCTCACGGCTCAAATACTCCAGTCTGGGTTGACCTTTTGGTAACTTTCATTGCTTGCGAATTCCTTACCTGCGGACCCGCTTACCGAAATTTTAGGAAGTCATCCGGGGCCGAATTTGGCCGGGAAGATGGAACCGGTGTGGCGAGCGTGAAACAAATCGTAATCGGGGCAAGATGAACGGCGGAGGAATGGCCGGCCGGTCGGACTCTCACCCACGTCATTGCGAGGAGCGAAGCGACGAAGCAATCCAGAGCTTCTCCGCGGAAAGACTCTGGATTGCTTCGCTACGCTCGCAATGACGGGGTGTGGATTATCGGCCTGAACTCACATCACCACCGGCGCATCCGGCAGCTCGTTGCGACTTGGGCCCTGCGGCGGGAAATGCCGCGCCAGCTCGCGCGAGACCGCCTCGATGCCGGCGATCACGCCGCGCTCGAACTGGCCCGTACCGAACTCGGCCTCCATGGCGCGACAGATGCTTTCCCAGCCTTCGACACCGACCTTCGCGTGGATGCCGCGATCGGCGACGATCTCGACGTCGCGGTCGGCGAGCAGGAGATAGATCAGGACGCCGTTGTTGTGCGCGGTGTCCCAGATGCGCAGGTGCGAGAACACGTCGAGCGCGCGCTCGCGGGCCGGCTGGTTGCGGAACAGGGGACGGCCGTCGAGTGCGCCTTCGACCACGAAGCGGACCTGGCCGGAATGGGTGGCTTCGCCCCGCTCGATCGCCTGCTCGATGCGGTCGAGCACGACTTGCGGAAAAATCTGCTTCGCCCGCCAATGATGCTGCACAAGATGCCTGGCAATGCGCTTGATGCTCATGACCGCTACCAGCTCCCCGAGGCGCCGCCGCCGCCGAAACTGCCCCCGCCGCCGCTGAAGCTGCCGCTGTCGCTGGAGGACGATCCACTGCTCCAGCCACCTCCCGAGCTACCGCTCGACCACGAGCCGCCGCGCGAGCGGCCGGTGCCCGGCGTGATCGCCGAAAACAGATCCGCGACAAATCCGATGATGAAGCCGAGCACTCCGACGGCCGCAGCGAGCGCGAAAGAGCCGAGAATGAGCCAGGTCAGCCCTGCGATGATGCCGCCGGTCACCAAGGATCCGAGCAGCCGCCCCAGCATGGCCCGGAAGACCCCGCCGACCCCGATAGAGGCGAACAGCGTCACGATGAAGATCGGGGCAAGATCGTCCAGATTGCCGAAGTTCACGGTGGGAGACGGAACCGGCAGCGGCTCACCGTCGATGACGCGGATCATGCGATCGACCCCATCCGAGATGCCGCCGCCGAAATCGCCCGTCCGGAATTTCGGCGTGATGATCTCGTCGATGATGCGCCGCGAGGTGACGTCGGTGAGCGCGCCCTCGAGGCCGTAGCCGACCTCGATACGCAAATGCCGGTCGTTCTTGGCAACGACGAGGATCGCGCCGTCGTCGACCTTCGCGCGTCCGATCTTCCAGGCCTCCGCGACGCGGATCGAGAACTGCTCGATCGTCTCCGGCTGCGTGGTCGGCACGATCAGGACGGCAATCTGGCTGCCCTTGCGGCTCTCGAAGTCGCGGAGCTTTTGCGACAGCGAGGCGACATCGGTGCTGGAGAGCGTCCCGGTCTGATCGACCACGCGGCCGGTGAGTTGCGGGACGGCGACGTCGGCTGAGGCGGGGAAAGTGAGGGCCAGAAAGAGCGCCGCAACGATGGCCACACGCCACACACTCAGTGTCATCGCCCGGCTTGCCGTCTTCGCTGACGCTTCGCCGGCCCAATACCGAGGTGCCCGGCGAAGCCCTTGGCGGAGCCGGGACCGGGCGATCCAGTATTCCAGAGACGCCGGTGGGACACGGAGAGGCCGCGGCGTACTGGATTCCTCGCTTTCGCGGGGAATGACGGTGGAGTGTGTGGTGTGCATCGGAGCCGACGCGCTTACTTCGACGGCGCTGGCGCCGGATTGAAATCCACCTTCGGCGCGGTCGAGATCTCCTTCTCGTTTGCGACCGAGAAGTTCGGCTTCTCCTTGTAGCCGAACATCATCGCGGTGAGATTGCTCGGGAAGGAGCGGATGGTGACGTTATAATCCTGCACCGCCTTGATGTAGCGGTTGCGCGCCACCGTGATGCGGTTCTCGGTGCCCTCGAGCTGCGACATCAGGTCCTTGAACAGCGCGTCCGACTTGAGCTGCGGGTAGTTCTCGGTGACGACCAGCAGCCGTGACAGCGCGCTGGAGAGCTCGCCCTGGGCAGCCTGGAACTTCTGGAAGGCGGCCGGATCGTTCAGCACCTCGGGCGTTGCCTGGATGCTGCCGACCTTGGCGCGCGCATTGGTGACGCCGAGCAGCACGTCCTTCTCCTGCTGCGCAAAGCCCTTCACCGAGTTGACGAGGTTGGGCACGAGATCGGCGCGGCGCTGATACTGGTTCACAACCTCGGACCAGTTGCCCTTGATCTGCTCGTCCTCGCTCTGAATCGCGTTGTAGCCGCAATTGGTGAGGCTCAGCGAGGCCAGCGCCGCCAGCACGGTCAGGATCTTGCGCATTGAATTTCTCCCGGTGGAATCCGACGCAAACTACCAGATGGGACACGCGGAGTGTCGAGATTTGTTCCGTCATTCCGGGGCGATGCGACGGGACCGCGCAAGCGCGGCCCGGAGCATCGAGAATCTCGAGATTCCGGGTTCGCTTCGCGTCCCGGAATGACGGCAACAAGCATGTCCGTGTCCACACGCCAGCCGACTGACGCAAGCCTCTTGCCTATCCCTGACTGACATAGTCAACTTGACCAAACAATAAGACAGAACACCGGGGGGAAACGACATGACCTCGTTCGAGACCATCCTCGTGGAGCGGCCGGATCCGGCGATCACCCGGATCGTGATGAACCGGCCGGAGGCGCGCAACGCGCAGAACCTGCAAATGACCTACGACCTCAACGCCGCCTTCGATGCGGCGGTGCAGGATGATTCGGTCAAGGTGATCATCCTCGCCGGTAACGGTCCGCATTTCTCCTCCGGCCACGACCTGCGCCCCGGCGGCAAGAACGCCGCCGGCGTCGATTTTCCACCCATCGGAAATTGGGGCGGTTTTGCCGAGCCAAATGCCCATGGCCGCTTCGCCCGCGAGCAGGAAATCTATCTCCAGATCACCCGGCGCTGGCGCAATCTCGCCAAGCCCACGATTGCCGAGGTCCACGGCAAGTGCATCGCCGGCGGGCTGATGCTGGCCTGGGCCTGCGACCTCATCATCGCCAGCGACGATGCGCAGTTCTGCGATCCCGTCGTCACCATGGGTGTCTGCGGTGTCGAATGGTTCGTGCACCCCTGGGAGCTCGGCCCGCGCAAGGCCAAGGAGTTCCTGTTCACCGCCGACAATTGGAGCGCGCAGGAGGCGCACCAGCTCGGCATGGTCAATCAAATCGTGCCGCGCGCGGAGCTGTCGTCGCGCGTGCTGGAGCTGGCGAGGCGGATCGCGGCAAAGCCGTCCTTCGCGCTGAAGATGACCAAGGAAGCCGTGAACCGCTCGGTCGACGTGATGGGCCAGCCAGCCGCGATCGACCAGGCCTTTGCGCTGCACCAGCTCTGCCACGCGCACAATCTTCAGGAGTTCGGCATGATCGTCGATCCCTCAGGCCTGCATCCCTCCGTGCGCAAGCCGCCGGCGGCGGCGGAGTAGACAACATGGATCTCAACCTCAGTGACGAGCAAAGGCTGCTGCGCGAGAGCGCGGAGCGCTTCGTGGCCGGAAGCTACGACGCCGATCACCGCCGCAAGATGGCGAACGATCCGCTCGGCTTCAGCCCTGCGGTGTGGAAACAATTCGCCGAGCTCGGCTGGCTGGCGCTGCCGCTGCCTGAAGAGTTCGGCGGGCTCGGCGGCGGCGCGGTCGAGATCGGCATCCTGATGGAAGCCTTCGGGCGCGGGCTGGTGTCGGAGCCCTATGTCGCGACCGTGGTGCTGGGAGCCGCACTGATCGCCAGATGCGGCACCAATGAGCAGAAGCAGACCAGCCTGCCCAAGGTGGTGGACGGATCACTGAAGCTTGCGTTGGCGCATTCCGAGCGCGCGGCACGATTCGATCTTGCCAAGGTCGCCACCAGCGCCAACAAGACGGCGCAGGGCTGGCGCCTCGCCGGCAGCAAGATCGCCGTTCTCGACGGACACGCCGCCGACGAGATCATCGTCTCCGCGCTCATCCATGACCATCACGGCCCTTCCGGGCGCATCGGCCTGTTCGTCATGCCGGCAACGGCGGAGGGCCTCGCCATCTCCGACTACGCGCGTCTCGGAGGCGGACGCGCCTGCAACATCGAGCTCTCCGACGTACATCTGCCCGAGGACGCCCTGCTCGGCGACGGCAGCGATGCCCTGCCCGCGATCGAATGGGCCGTCGACTGCGCCATGGCCGCGTTAGCTGCGGAAGCCGTCGGCATCATGCAGACGCTGCTGGAGACCACGCTCGAATACACCAAGATCAGAAAGCAGTTCGGCCGACCGCTCTCGGCCAACCAGGTGATCCGCCACCGCCTCGCCGACATGGCGATGCAGGTCGACGAATCCCGCTCGTTGGCGCTACGCGCCGCGCTGAAGGCCGAGAGCCCACCGGTCGAGCGCGCGCGGGCCGCATCCGGCGCAAAGGCGAAGATCGGCAAATGCGCCCGCTTCGTCGGCGAGCAATCGATCCAGCTCCACGGCGGCATGGGCGTCACCGAGGAGCTCGAGGTCGGCGCCTATTTCAAGCGGCTCGTCGCCTTCGACACGTTGTTCGGCGGCAGTGCGCACCACTACGCTCGCCATGCCGAGCTTGGCCGCAAGGCCTGACACTGGGAGAGCCTCATGGACCTCACGTTCAATGCCGACGAGCGCGCCTTCCAGAGCGAGGTGCGCGCTTTCATCGCGAAGAATCTCACCGAGGAGATGAAGCGCGCGACCGCGCTGACGCCGTCGGTGTTTTCCGATCCTGACATCGGCATGGCCTGGCAGCGTGCGCTGCACCGGCAGGGCTGGGGCGCGCCGGGCTGGCCGGTCGAGCATGGGGGGCCGGACTGGACGCCGGCGCAGCGCTGGATCTTCGAGACAGAGTCCGCGCGGGCCGGCGTGCCCAACGTGAACGTGATGGGCGTGAAGATGGTCGGGCCCGTCATCATCGGCTTCGGCTCACCGGAGCAGAAGAACTTCTACCTGCCGCGGATTCTCTCGGGCGAGGATTATTGGTGCCAGGGCTATTCCGAACCGGGCTCCGGCTCCGACCTCTCCTCGCTGAAGACACGCGCGGTGCGCGACGGCGACGATTACATCATCAACGGCACCAAGATCTGGACCACGCATGCGCACCACGCCAACCGCATGTTTGCGCTGGTGCGCACCAGCGACGGGCCACGGCAGCAGGACGGCATCAGCTTCATCCTGATCGACATGAAGACGCCGGGCATCACCACGCGCCCCATTCTCACCATCGGCGGCGACCACGAGGTCAACCAGGTGTTCTTCGACGACGTCCGCGTGCCCGTGGCCAACCGTGTCGGCGAGGAAGGCAAGGGCTGGACCTACGGCAAATATCTGCTCGAGTTCGAGCGCGGCTCGGGCATTGCGTCGGCCAAGCTGCGCGAAGGGCTGAAGGCCATCGCGGATCTCGCCGAGTCCGACCTGACCGGACGGGCGATCGACAGCCCCGATATCGCGACGCGCATCTCCGAGGTCGAGGTCGACATCGACGCGCTGGAGATGACCGAGCTGCGCGTGCTCTCGGCGCTGCAGACCGGACAAAATCCCGGCGCGGTGTCGTCGATCCTGAAGCTGCGCAACAGCGAGATCCGCCAGGCGGTGACACGGCTGGGCGCCGACGTGATCGGCCATGACGCCCTCGCCGTCGAGCCGATGCGCCCGCTCTACAAGCTCAACCACGAGCCGACGACGCCTGAGGAGATGCTGACAATGGTACCGGAATATCTCAACGGCCGCGCCTATACGATCTTCGGCGGCACCTCGGAGATTCAGCGCGATATCATTGCGAAGATGATGCTGGGGATTTGAGGGCTAAGGCTCTCTCCTCCGTCATTGCGAGGAGCCCTTGCGACGAAGCAATCCAGGATCTTTCCGGGGAGAGATTTCTGGATTGCTTCGCTGCGCTCGCAATGACGGTGCCCTTGAAGGATTACCCCGCCGCCTTCGCATCCCGGATCGCCTGCCACACCTTCTGCGGCGTCAGGGGGGTATTCAGCTGGGTGATGCCGAGATCGGCGAGCGCGTCCATCACGCCGTTGGTGACGCAAGGCGGACCGCCGATGGCGCCGGATTCGCCGCAACCTTTGGCACCGAGCGGATTGGTGCGGCAGGGCGCGGAATCATCCAGCGTCACCACGATCGGCGGAACGTCGTCGGCGCGCGGGATGCAATAATCCTGGTAGCTCGCGGTGAGGAGCTGGCCGTCGGCATCGTAGGAGACGCCCTCGTACAGCGCCTGGCCGATGCCCTGCGCGACGCCGCCATGAATCTGGCCCGTCACCAGCATCGGGTTCACGGCGACGCCGACGTCGTCGACCGTGGTGTAGCGAACGACCTTGGAGACGCCGGTCTCGGGATCGATCTCGACCTCGCAGATATGCGTGCCGTTGGGCCAGCTCGGACCGTCGACCTCACCTTCCGAATCGACGCTGAGCCTGGCGCCGCTCTCCTTCTCGGCGATGTCGAACAGGCTGATGCGGCGGTCCGTGCCGACCACGGTGAGCATGCCGCCCTGGTATTCGATGTCCTCGACCGACGTCTCCAGCACGTTCGCCGCCTTCTCGCGCGCCTTCTGGATCAAGTCGGTGGAGGAGACCGCGACAGCCGTGCCGCCGACGAACAGTGAGCGCGAGCCGACGCTGCCAAAGCCCATGGCGAGATCGGTGTCACCCTGGATCACGTCGATCTTGTCCATGGCGATGCCGAGCGTGTCGGCGATCATCTGGGTGTAGGTGGTCTGCAGGCCCTGTCCCATCGCCATGGTGCCGGAATGCAGCACGACACGCCCTTGAGAGGTCGCGTGCAGGCTGACCTTCTCGGTGTGGGCGCGGCCGCCGGTCCATTCGATATAGGAGGTGAGGCCGCGGCCGTAGAGCAGGCCCTTCTTTTTGGCCGCCTTCTTGCGCGCGGCAAAGCCGTCCCAGTCGGCGAGCTTCACGGCGCGGTCGAGCATGTGCGTGAATGCGCCGGAATCGTAAACCTGCCCGGCCGCGTTGGTGTAGGGCAGCTGCGCCGGCTTGATGTAGTTCACTTTGCGGATTGCACGCGGGTCCATGCCGATCTTTCGCGCGGCGGCGTCGAACAGGCGCTCGACGATAAAGACGGCTTCGGGACGGCCCGCGCCGCGATAGGCGCCGACCGGCGCGGTGTGGGTCATCACCGACTTTACTTCGAAATGCACCAGCGGCAGGTCATAGACGCCGGTCTGCACGAACGGCCCGAGCACCAACGGGATGATGTTCGCCGCGCCCGAGGAATAGGCGCCGGTGCAGCCGATCGACTTGACGCGATAGGCCAGCACCTTGCCCTTTTCATCCAGCGCGAAGGACGCCGTCGAGGTGAGATCGCGGCCATGGGTGCCGCCGACGAACTCGTCGGTGCGGTCGCCGCGCCAGCGGATTTTCTTGTTCAGCTTGGTTGCCGCGTAAGCGACAATGCCGTCTTCCGGATAGAGATTGGTCTTCTGGCCGAAGCCGCCGCCGATGTCGCCGACCAGCACGCGGACGCTGTCCTTGGGACGCTTCAGCACGGCCTCGGCGAGCACGTCGCGGGTCGAAGCCGGGGTCTGCGATTGCACATGCAACAGGAGACGTCCGCTCTTCTTATCGATCTCGGCAATGGTCGAGCGCGGCTCCATCGCGGACGGCACGAGGCGCTGGCTGACGAGATCGAGCTCGACGGTGTGCGCCGCCCTGGCAAAAGCCTCGTCCACCTTGGCGGCATCGCCGTAAGCCATGGCGCCGACGATGTTGTCGGGCGCCTCGGGCCATACCACGGGCGCACCGGGCTTGACGGCCTCGACCGGGTCGACCACCGCGGGCTGCACGTCGTATTCGATCACGATCGCCTCGGCCGCGCTCTGCGCCTCCACGCGCGACGAC
>NZ_JALBHA010000274.1:0-8504 GCF_023006445.1 Bradyrhizobium sp. SHOUNA76 | reverse complement strand
GCCGCGGCCCGCCAGCGCATGCGCCGCGCCGAGGCCGGCGGCACCAGCGCCGATGATCGCGACGTCGACGGAGGAGGGGAGGGACATGGGTGGGCTCTAGCACGTTCGCTGGAGGGCCACCACAAACGAGCTGTCATCACCCGCCTTGTGCGCAATTGCGCACTGGAGTGGGTGATCCAGAGACGGTCTCGTAGGGTGGGCAAAGGCGCCTTTGCGCCGTGCCCACCATCTCTGGTCAATCGCGATAGAAGTGGTGGGCACGCTGTCGCTTTGCCCACCCTACGGCACTGCGGCGGGCAGTGGCCCTTACGCCACTGCTTCCTTGGCCTTCTCCGCGCGCTTGCGCTCGTTCGGGTCGAGGTGCTTTTTGCGCAGGCGGATCGACTTCGGCGTGACCTCGACGAGCTCGTCGTCCTCGATATAGGCGAGCGCCTTTTCCAAAGTCATGCGGATCGGCGGGGTCAGGCGCACGGCTTCGTCCTTGGAGGTCGTGCGGATGTTGGTGAGCTGCTTGCCCTTGAGCACGTTGATCTCGAGGTCGTTGTCGCGGGTGTGCTCGCCGACGATCATGCCCTTGTAGACCTTCCAGCCCGGCTCGATCATCATCGGGCCGCGGTCCTCCAGCTTGAACATGGCGTAGGCCACCGCTTCGCCCTGGTCATTGGAGATCAAGACGCCGTTGCGGCGACCCTGGATCTCGCCCTTGTACGGCGCATAGCCGTGGAACAGGCGGTTCATGATCGCGGTGCCGCGGGTGTCGGTGAGCAGTTCGCCCTGGTAGCCAATCAGGCCGCGGGTCGGCGCGTAGAAGACCAGGCGCTGGCGGTTGCCGCCCGAGGGCTTCATCTCGATCAGCTCGGACTTGCGTTCGCTCATCTTCTGCACGACGACGCCGGAGTGCTCCTCGTCGACGTCGATCACGACTTCCTCGATCGGCTCCATGGTGGCGCCGGTTGCTTCGTCCTTCTGGTAGACGACGCGGGGACGCGACACCGAGAGCTCAAATCCTTCGCGGCGCATGGTCTCGATCAGGATCGCGAGCTGCAATTCGCCGCGGCCCGACACTTCCATCGCGTCCTTGTCGGAAGCTTCGACCACGCGCAGCGCGACATTGCCTTCGGCCTCGCGCAGCAGACGGTCGCGGATCATGCGGCTCGTCACCTTGTCGCCTTCGGTGCCGGCGAGCGGGGAGTTGTTGACGATAAAGGACATCGACACGGTCGGCGGGTCGATCGGCTGTGCCGGCAGCGGCACTTCGACGGTCGGATCGCAGAAGGTGTCGGCAACGGTGCCCTTGGTCAGGCCCGCGATGGCGACGATGTCGCCGGCTTCGGCTTCATCGAGCGGCGTGCGCTCGAGACCGCGAAATGCCAGGATCTTGGTGATGCGGCCGGACTCGACCAGCTTGCCCTCGGCGTTGAGCACCTTGACCTGCTGGTTCGGCTTGAGCACGCCGGACGAGATACGGCCTGTGATGATGCGGCCGAGATAGGGATTGGCCTCCAGGATGGTGCCGATCATCCTGAACGGACCTTCCTCGACCTTCGGCGCCGAGACGTGGTTCAGGATCAGGTCGAACAGCGGCTCCATGCCCTTGTCCTTCGGGCCTTCAGGGCTTTCGGCCATCCAGCCCTGCTTCGCCGACCCGTACAGGATCGGAAAGTCGAGCTGCTCCTCGCTCGCGTCGAGCGCCGCGAACAGGTCGAACACCTCGTTGATGACTTCGGTCGGGCGCGCGTCGGGGCGATCGACCTTGTTGATGACGACGATCGGCTTGAGGCCGACCTTGAGTGCCTTGGAGACCACGAACTTGGTTTGCGGCAGCGGACCTTCGGCGGCGTCGACCAGCACCAGCGCGCCGTCGACCATGTTCAGGATGCGCTCGACCTCACCGCCGAAATCGGCGTGGCCGGGGGTGTCGACGATGTTGACGCGGGTGTCCTTCCACTGCACCGAGGCCGCCTTGGCCAGGATGGTGATGCCGCGCTCACGCTCCAGATCGTTGGAGTCCATGGCGCGATCGGTCACCTTTTGGTTTTCGCGGAACGTGCCGGACTGCTGGAGGAGCTTGTCGACCAGGGTCGTCTTGCCGTGGTCGACGTGGGCGATGATGGCGACGTTGCGGAGGTTCATGAGTGAGCTTCTTTGCGTTCGAACAATGGGTTAAGCGCGATCTCGCCGGTCGGACCGGGACCTCTTCTCGAAACAACGCTGGAAGACTGGAAACGGGCGCTCGCCGCCCAAAAAGGGAAACCCGGCCATCTTGACCGGGCACCCTACGCGTTGCGGCGCAATATATGCAAAAACCGCCAAAAAACAATGTGTTCTTTGGCCGTTGGTTGATTGAATTTTGTCCGGAGATTCCCGGGGTTTAGGCTTGCGTTCCAGGATGGGCGGGGGCCTTCCGCCCCTTGATGGCCGCCCAGATCAGGGCGACCCCGCCTATTCCCACCACCAGGCCCAGAAAGACCAGTGGTGCGAGGTCGGAGGCGATCCGGCCATCCTCGACCACCGACATTCCGCCGAAGATCAGCGCACAGGCACCCGGCAGCAGCATGAGGATGCCGAAGATCGCCATGAGCGCGGTCAGGCAGCCGCTGCGCATTTCCGTCGGGGCAGGAGGCGGACCCGGGGGTGCCGGTGGCGGTGTGTCGCTGATGCTCATGCCTGCAAGGCTCCTTCCCTCGCCTGCGCGGCCAGCGCGGTGCGGATGCCGTTGATCTCACCGTTCCGGTAGAACAGATTGTAGGTGTCGAACGGAATGATCGCGCCCTGCTCCGTCACGAAATGGATGCAGCTGCGCTTGACGTTGCCGACGCAGAAATTGAAGCGATCGAGAAACTGCACGATGGTGACGCGGAACACGTTCTCGTAGGAGAGTCCCTGCGGCACCTCGAAACTCGGCAGGCAGCACAGCAATTCGCAGACGCGCTCGCTGGTGTTGAGCGGCCCCGACGACAGCGAAAACAGGTCGACGAATTTCTCCCGCAGAATCGGATGTTTCTCCGGGCTGATCGTATTGGGCATTACCGCGACCAGCTGCTCCTGCGGGATCAGCGAAGTCAGCGGCAGCACCTTCTCGCCATTGCGCAAGCCGTAGCCGATCGAGATGCTTTCCGGGTTGCAGGGCAGCGGGATCATGTCCTTGTCGCCGAATACGCCGGTCTCGATCACGCGCTTGCGGATCTCCGACAGCATGATGCGGTCGGTATTCTTGTCGAAGTTCTCGTTGCGACCGGCGTCCTGCACCGGCTGCAGCGTGACGCCGCGCACGCATTTCCAGGTGAGCGCGTGGCGGACGATATTGCCGATCTCGGCATCGTTGACGCCGCGCTTGATGGTCGCGACGAGCGTGGTCGACACGCCGTAATGTTCGAGATTCTCCAGCGCCTGCTGGCGAATCTTGCGCAAATCCGCGCCGCGCAGGTTGAACAGCGCATCGCGCTGCAGCGAATCGAACTGGAGATAGACCTCCAGCCCGCGCTTGTTCTCGGCCAGCCGCGCCACGAAATCCTTTTCGCGGGCGATGCGCAGGCCGTTGGTGTTGATCATGACGTGGCGGATCGGGCGGGCACGCACCGCGTCCAGGATCTCGAAGAAATCCGGATGCAGCGTCGGCTCGCCGCCGGAAATCTGCACCAGATCAGGCTCGCCCTCGCTTGCGACCAGCGCGTCCAGCATCTTCTCGACCGTTGCGAGCGGGGTGAATTTCGTTCGTGTTGGCGAGGATTCGGCGAAGCAGACCGGGCAGGTGAGATTGCAGTGCTCGGTAATCTCGATCAGGGCCAGACAGGAATGCTGCTCGTGGTCGGAACAGAGGCCGCAATCATAGGGACAGCCGAATTCCGTGCGCTGCTGGAATTGCAGCGGCCGGTCGCCGGGCTTGATGAAATCCTTGCACAGACGCCAATAGGCGGCATCCGTCGACACCAGCGTCGACTGGACGCCGTGCTCCCTGCAGCGCTTTTCGTACCAGACCTCGTTGTCTTGGATCTGGATCTTGGTCGGCACCAGCTTCAGGCAGGTCTCGCAGAGGGATTGGGTCTGGCCCCAGAAGATATAGGGACGCGACTTACGCAACGGCGCGTTCATGCACAGGTCTCGCTTTGGGGGCCGTCGCCAGCATGAATGCGGCGTAGAGCAGGATGGACAGCGACAGCAGGTGAAACAGGGTGAGAGGGCCGATCAGCGGGCCGTAGGGCTTGAGGAATTCCCACAGAAAGCGTTGCGCTCCGTAATAGGCGAGCACCAGGTAGAAACCATTGGTGATCACAAAGGCGTTCCGGTTCAAGACCGCCAGCACATAGGCAAGCGCGAATACGGCCATGGCGGCGCTCTCATAGAGCTGCACGGGATGACGCAGGACGCCGTCACCGAAATCATGGCCGAGGGGCAGCGCCGTCGGCGTACCATAGGTGAAATCGTCAAGGCCCGCGAAGTAGCAGCCGAGCCGGCCGATCGCGATGCCGAGCGCCAGCGGCAGCGCAAACCGCGCGCCGGTTCGGACCGTGATCCCCGCGGACCATTTGTAGAGCTCGATCGCCACGATGCCGCCAGCCAGGGCGCCCTCCACCGAGCGCGCAATGCCGCTCTGTCCCGACAGCCACAGATTGGCGGAGCCGAACAGATAGGCTCCGAGCCCCGCGCCGAACACCAGCGCGGCGATGTAGGGCCGCTCGAAGGATTGCGCCGGAAACTGCAGGCGCTGTCGCGACAGCCAGTAGACGGCGGCGGCCGCCGCCAGCCACGCCAGGATGTCGAAGATGGTGTGAAGAACAGCCCCGCTCATGCGGGGAGAGTATAGCACGGTACGACCGGAAAAGCGCCGCGCATGACTGTGCCCTCTCCCCGTGCGGGAGAGGGCAGCTCCGCTATTTGCCACAAGCTCATTGGGGTGAGGGGTCCCTCGCACCTAGGCGAGTTCGCGGATAGAACCCCTCATCCGACGCGCGCAGTGCGCGCGCCACCTTCTCCCACAGGGGAGAAGGAAGAACGGCTCGCTACCCGGCCTCGCGCTCATCGGTCGGATAGACGCCGCGCAGCACCTCCTCGAAGTGCATTTTCACCGCGTCGTTGCACAGGCAGGCGCGAAGCCTCAGGCCGTCGCGGCTGCGAACCAGGATCGATCCGCGCCTGGTGTCGAGAATTCGTTCTGCCTTGAACGACTGAAGCACGCGGCTGGCATAGCTGCGGCCAACGCCAAGCAGCGTCGCAAGCTGTTCGTGCGTCAGGGGCACGCTGTTCTCGTCGCCGGTCCGCTCCATCGCCGCCAGGATCCATTTGGCGGTCCGCTGCTCGATCGAATGGATCGCGTTGCAGGCGGTCGACTGGAAGATCTGCGCCAGCATGCAATCGGCATAGCGGGCGAAGATGTTGCGCAACGATGCCGAGCGCAGCTTGGCCGCTTCCAGCTTGGCGACATGAACGCGCGCAAACGGCCCGCCGAATTTCACGCAGATCCGGGTATAGGCCGGCAGGAATCCCTCACTGACGATGCCGCCCACCGCGCCCTCGCGGCCGACCAGGATGGTTTCGACGTCGCGGCCGTCCTCGTTGGGGACGAGAAAGGTCGCGAGCGAGGGACCACAGGGGAAGTGGACGACCTGAACGTCGTCGCCGGGATTGTAGAGCAGCTGGCTGGCCGGGCAGTCCTCGACGGAGACGTGGGGCGCAAGCAACGCGTAATCCGCCGCGTTCAGGCGCCGTAACAGATTGTTAGCCGGCCGGCTGTCGACCTCGGTTGTAGTGCCGATACGCGCATCCATCGTGAAACCCCCGTCCTCCTCTCACAATACCGAGTTCCGTCCATATCCTGTGTGCACAAGTGGACAGACTGAATAACTGTGATGTGGTGGGTTTCGTTCCGGGAACCCCCCGATGCGCTGGGCGCAGGTATCGTGGCGCGGCTGTCCCTGATCAGAAAACCCCCCTTCAAGATGCGATCATGGCACCTGCATTTCCCGATGGCTCATCCTGTCCTGCCGACGTCCTGGTCGTGGAGGACGATCCGATCATTGCGATTGATTTCGAGGACCGCCTGCTCGGATTTGGCGTGAGCCAAGTGCGGACCGCCGGGTCGGTGATGCAGGCGCTGGACGTGATCGACAAGCGCGCCCCCGATTTCGCACTGCTCGACGTCGAGCTGACCCGCGAGACCAGCTTTGCGGTCGCCGAGCGGCTGGTCGCGATGAAGATCCCGTTCGTGTTCGTCACCGGCTACGGCGCCGAGGCACGCATCCCGGCCGAATTCTCCGGACTGCCACGCTTGCAGAAGCCGTGTTCGAGCGACGCGTTGGAGGCGGCGTTGCGCACACGCGCCTGACGGCTATGTGCCGGAGCGGATACAGAGTTCGGCGAGGTCGTTCTCGACGCCCTTGAAGAAAGTGTGCGGAAGCGGCGGCGGTGGCGATGGAATCTTCTTGATCGCCGCGGCTTGCGCAGCTCCCGCCTCCTCCGACAATTGCAGGAAACGTTTCAGCGCCTTCGACCGACTCTTGCCGGCGAATTCGTCCAGCTTCTCCTCCGTGGTGTCGATTGGATTGAGACGGAGCAGAGCCTCGTTGCCGGTGGCAGGCGCAGACACCGCTCCGAGCTTCACGCGGCTGATCAAATTGTAGCGGTCGAAATGCTCGAAGATCAGATCCAGGATCTTGGCCTGGCGCATCGGCTCTTCCATCGCCAGATAACGCTTCACATCCGCATTGCCCTTCAGGCTTTCCAGCTCGGCCGCGCCGGCGAACGGGTTGTCCGCGGTTTGCCGGTCGATGCGCGCGAATGCATTTTCCAGCATGCGCGTGCCCCATGTGATGACGATATCGCGGCCGCGCGGCTCGAGCTGGTCGGTAACTAGCCCCTTGTCCATCAGGCATACGGGATCGGCGCTTGCGCGGAGCGACTTGCCGAGCTCGGTGGTCAGGGCCTTGCCGTAGGGCGATGCAAACGCCTCGCGCACCAGCGTGGCCTCGTCCTTGGTTTGCTTTTGGGGCTGCGCCCATGCGGGCGAGGCCGTGCTCAGCAGGAGGACGATGACGATGGTTCGGCGACGGAACAGCACGGCTTCAGCTCAAAAATGGTCCGGATCAGGCCCGTGAAAATGCACGGGCCTGCAATGGTCGTTCGGGCCGGCCGGATGGTTCACGGCCATCCGGCTGCGAGCTGGGTGTCACGCAAGCTTCGGATCGAGCATCGTCGACCACAGCGCGACGTCGGCGCGGTCGCGTAAGGTCACCGTCATCTGGCCCGAGGCGCCGTCGATCTTGACATGACCGAAGAACTGCATGCCGGCGGACGGCGGCAGGTTCTGGCTGTCCTGGCCCGGCGCCTTGACGAAGCGCACCTCGGGTCCAAAGGTGTTGTCGAGCGCATTGGGGCCGAACGTGCCTGCATGCAGCGGGCCCGAGACGAATTCCCAGAACGGTTCGAACTCCTGGAATTGCGCCTTGTTCGGATCGTAATAATGCGCGGCGGCGTAGTGCACGTCGGCGGTCAGCCACACCGTGTTGCTGATCGGCGCCATCTTGATGAAACGCAGGATGTCGGCGATCTCGAACTCGCGGCCGCGAACCGGTCCGTCTCCTTGCGCGATTGCTTCCGAGCCGCCCTTCGACGTGTCCGACACGACGAGACCGAGCGGCATGTCGGAAGCGATCACCTTCCAGGTCGCGCGCGAATTGAGCAGGCCGCGCTTGAGCCAGGCGATCTGGTCCGGGCCGAGGAAATAGCTGGCGGGGCCGTAAGCGGTTTCGACATTGGGACCGTTCGGACCGCGATAGCTGCGCTCGTCGAGCACGAACACGTCGAGATGCGGGCCGTAGGAGATCTGGCGATAGACCCGGCCGGGCTCGTTGATGCTCTCGCGCAGCGGATACATCTCGTGAAAGGCGCGCGCGCCGCGCGCGGCGAGCAGCGCGATGTTGCGCTCCTTGTAGGCGGCCGGCAACTCCTTCGACAGCGACCAGTTGTTGGTCACTTCGTGGTCGTCCCATTGCACGAAGATCGGCACTTCGGCATTGAAGGCGCGGAGATTGTCGTCGGTGAGATTGTATTTGTGCGCGGCGCGGTACTCGTCCAGCGTTTCGGCGACCTTGGCCTTCTCGGGGATGGTGAGGTTCTTCCAGATCTTGCCGTCGGTGAGCTTCACCTCGGATGCAATCGGGCCGTCGGCATAGATGGTGTCGCCGGAATGCAGGAAGAAGTCCGGCCGGTGCTTTCGCATCGCCGAGAAGGTGAACATGCCGCCGTCATCGGGATTGATGCCCCAGCCCTGGCCGGCGACGTCACCGCCCCAGACGAAGCTGACATCGCGGCGGTCGGCCGGCGCGGTGCGGAAACGGCCGACGACCGCCTCGCCCTCGACCGCGCTGTGCGAGAGATCACGGAAGCGGACGCGGTAAAAGATGTCCTGGCCGCCCGGCAAGTCCTCGATCAGCATCTTTGCGGTGAAGTCGCTCTCGGGCAGCGCGGCGATCGGCGGCAGCGCACGGGCATTCCGGAACGTGTCAGTC
>NZ_JALBHA010000273.1:0-8508 GCF_023006445.1 Bradyrhizobium sp. SHOUNA76 | reverse complement strand
CCTCTTCACCTACCCCGGCCCGATCTTTGAGCCCGAGGGACGGCAGGCCGACCCCTGGCGCGGTGCGCGGGCGCTGTTCGCGGCCGGGTTCCGCCCCGATGACGTCGTCCTCAACACCTTCAGCTACCACCTCACTCCGGGGGGCTTCATCTTCGATGCCTCGGCGCGTGCGCTGGGCTGCGCCGTGATCCCGGCAGGGCCCGGCAATACCGAGCAACAGTTTGAGCTGATCGAGGCCTACCGCCCGGTTGGCTACAGCGGCACGCCGGATTTCCTGAAGATATTGCTCGATGCCGCGGCGAGCTCGGGCCGCGACGTCTCCTCGATCAAGCGCGCGCTGGTCTCGGGCGCGGCGTTCCCGCCCTCGCTCCAGGCCGAGATCAAGGCACGCGGGATCGACGCCTACCAAGCCTTCGGCACCGCCGATCTCGGCCTCATCGCGTTCGAGACCGAGGCTCGCGAGGGCATGGTCGTCAACGAGGACCTGATCCTGGAAATCGTCAAGCCCGGCACCGGCGATCCCGTGGCGCCCGGCGACGTCGGGGAGATCGTGGTGACCTCGCTCGACCCGCATCATCCCTGGATCCGGCTCGCTCTCGGCGACCTCACCGCAGCGCTGCCGGGCGCGAGTGCTTGCGGTCGCACCAACATGCGCATCAAGGGCTGGATGGGCCGCGCCGACCAGACCACCAAAGTCAAGGGCATGTTCGTCCGTCCCGAGCAGATCGCCGAGATCGGCAAGCGGCATTCCGAGCTCGGAAGACTGCGCCTCGTCGTCACGCGACAGGGCGAAACCGACGCAATGACATTGAAAGCGGAAACGGCGACCGCGAACGACGCCTTGCGCGAAGAGGTTGCGGCCAGCTTACGCGCCGTGACGAAACTCGGTGGAAGCGTCGATCTGGTCGGTCCCGGCGCGCTGCCGAACGACGGCAAGGTGATCGCGGACGAACGGTAGGCTCAATTCGATTTCGACAGCCGGTAATTGCCGAGATACAGCACGTCCAGGCCCGAGCAGAAATAGGTGTGCAGCGCCTCCAGCGGGGCGTTCACAGTCGGCTGCTCGTTGATGTTGAGGCTGGTGTTGATCAGAACCGGCAGAGAGGTCGCTTTCGCGAACTCGCCGATCAGTCGGCCGTAGAGCGGGTTGCTGTCCGCATGGACGCTCTGGATGCGCGCGGTGTTGTCGACATGGACCACCGCGGGCATGGTCTTGGCGACCTTCTCATTGACCGGGAACGTCACCACCATGAAGGGCGCGTCGAAGGTGTCCTCGAAATATTCGGCTTGGCGCTCGTACAGCACTGACGGGCAGAACGGGCGGAATTCCTCGCGGTATTTGATGGTGAGGTTGATGCGGTCCTTCATGCCCGCCTGGCGCGGATCCGCCAGGATCGAGCGGTTGCCGAGCGCCCGCGGACCGTATTCCATCCGCCCCTGGAACCAACCCACGGTCTTCTGCTCCGCCAAGTCGGTGACGCAACGCGATACGGAATCGTCGAGCAGCTCGAAGCGCGCGCCGATCTTCTCCAGCGTCTCCCGGATCGTGTCGTTGGAATAGTCCGGTCCCCAGTAAGCGTGGGTCAGCGGCGCGATCGCATGGCCCGCCTCCGCGCATTTCATCATCGCGGCGCCCAGCGCCACGCCCGCATCGTGCGGCACCGGCGGAACGTACAGACGCTTCACGGACGGCTCGGCCGCAATCTCCATGTTCATCTTGCAGTTCAGGCCGACACCGCCGGCGATGCAGACGTCGCCGCAGCCGGTCTCGGCGATCGCGGCGCGGATCACCTCGGTGGTGACGATCTCGAGCTGCTTCTGGCCGCTTGCGGCGATGTTGGTCAGCCGCTGATCGAGCGGCTGGCCGCGCAGCCGTCGCGGCCCCAAAATCTCCTCCATCTTCTCGGTGAAGATGCGCTCCTGCCGCGTCGAGAAGTCGCTCGTGAAGATCTCGGCGTCGCGCCTGCGCTTGTCGAGTTCGGGATCGAGCTCGTAGTTGATGCCGTTCGGGCGCAGGAGTTTGGCAAACTTGTCGAGATAGTCCGGGCTACCGTAGGACGACAGGCCCATGACCTTGTACTCGTCATTGGTCATCTGATAGCCGAGATACTGCGTCAGCATCCCGTAATAGAGCCCCAGACTGTTGTTGCGGCCGAACCGCGTCAGCACGCGGAAGTCGTTGCCGCGTGCGTGGGCGACGAGACCGGAGCTGGAATCGCCCGAGAAGTCGAAGCAGGCCACGGTCGCCTCCGAGAAACCGGAGCCGTAGAACGAGCTCGCGGCATGACAGAGGTGATGGTCGTAGAGCTCGATCTTCGGGCTGTAGCCGAACTGATACTTGAAATATTCGGTGAGACGCTGCGTGTAGTTCGTGTAGGTCTTCAGCGGCGAGCAGATCCAATCGACCTCACGCATGGTGATGCCGGCCTGCTTCAGGCAGAAGCCGATGGCGCCACGCGGCAGCTCGCCACGCGCATGCTTCGCCAGCGTGAAACGCTCCTCCTCGGCGGCTGCGATCAACTCGCCATCGCGCAACAACACCGCCGCACCGTCATGGTGCCCGTGCTTGATCCCTGAGCTGATTCCGATCACGTACATGTCGTCTAGACCCCTTGCGAAGCCTTCTATAGAAACCGCGGCCAATGTAAATCGGCCACTCTGCGGCCGGAGCGCTCGATCGCCCCCTTTGGGCGCGATGCCCCGGGCGCAGGAACCTTGCATCGTCCCTGCCGCTCCCGTATTACCAACCCTGCTACGATATGGCCTGGAATTGGCCTTTCCTGGACCCCAAAACGTGCTTGAACGAACCCTCGTCACCATCGCCGAGACCGAGACCATTGAGGAAGCCTTCCGGCGCCTCAATGCCAACATGCTCGGCATCCTGTTCGCGCAGGACGCGAGCGGACGAATTGTCGGGGCAGTGACGGACGGCGACATCCGCAGGCGCATGCTGGCCGGCACAACGATCCATGACCGGGTTGCGACCTGCATCAATCGCAACTTCGTCTGGGCGCGCACCGGCGGCCCGCGCGAACAGATCCTCAAATTGCTCGACCAGCGCGTGCACGTGGTGCCGATCCTGGACGGCGAAGGGCGCCTCGTCGACGTGTTCAGCCGCGAGCTGTTCAACCTGTCCGAAGAGAGCGAGGTGTTCGCCCGCGCCCGATCGCCGGTGCGGATCAGCTTCTCCGGCGGCGGCACCGACCTGACCCACTATTTCGTGGAGAATGACGGCGGCGCGGTCATCAACGCCACGATCAAGATGTACGCTCACGCGACGTTGCGGCGCCGGAGCGATTCCAGCATCCGGATCTATTCGCACGATTTCCGGCGTACAATCGAGGCCGACAATCTCGCAGAACTCGGTACGGACGGAGATCTTGCGCTGATCAAGTCCGTCGTGCGCCTGATCAAGCCGACTTATGGGTTCGAGCTCGAGGTCTCCGCCGACTTCCCGGTCGGCTCAGGCCTCGGCGGCTCGGCGGTGGTCACCTCCGCCATCATCGGATGCTTCAACGAATTCCGCGGCGACCAATGGGACCGCCACGAGATCGCGGAGATGGCGTTTCAGGCCGAGCGGCTGATGCTCAACATCCCCGGCGGCTGGCAGGATCAGTACGCTACCGTGTTCGGCGGCTTCAATCACATGGAGTTCTTCTCCGACCAGAACACCATCGTGCCGCTGCGCCTCGACCCCAACATCATCGCCGAACTCGAGGAGAGCCTGGTGCTCTGCTACACGGGCTCTGGCCGCGATTCCGGCGCCATCCACCGCGACCAGAAGGCTCAGCACGAGACCAGCGACGCGGTCGCCGCGGCCGCCAAGCAAAAGGAAGTGACGCGCGACATCCGGCGGCATCTCCTGCGCGGCCAGCTCCTGGAATGCGGCCGACTGATCGACGAGGCCTGGCACGCCAAGCGGAAGCTGAGTTCGAAGATCTCCTCGGACGCGATCGATGCGATCTACGATTTCGCCAAGCAGCATGGCGCGGTCGGCGGCAAGCTGCTGGGCGCCGGCGGCGGCGGCTATTTCATGTTCTTCGTACGGCCGTTCGAGCGCTACCAGCTCATCGCCGCGCTGGAACAACAGGGGCATAGCTGTTCGCGCATCATGTTCGAAGAGAACGGGCTGCGAACGTGGAAGTCGCGCTTTCCCGCGCGATTCGCCTGACGCATATGAGACGAGAATGTTGATGACATCGCCCAAACAGCCCGCTCCGGTCCGCATCGGCAACCGTCTTCTGGGCGACGGCGAGCCCTGCTACGTCATCGCCGAGATCGGCAACAACCACAATGGCGACTTCGACCGCGCCATTGCGCTGGTCGACGCCGCAGTCGCGGCCGGGGCCGATTGCGCCAAATTCCAGATGCGCAAGCTGGACGAGGTCTACCGTGCGTCGAGCCTTTCGGGCAAGGACGACGACCTCGCCGTCGAGTATACGCTCGATCTCCTGCGGCGCTTCGAGCTTCCGACCGCGCAGCAGAAGAAGATCGCCGAGTACTGCGCAGCGAAGGGTATCCAGTATCTCTGCACGCCCTGGGACGCGAGCAGCGTCGCCGTGCTCGAAGGCTTCGGCGTGCAAGCCTACAAGGTTGCCTCCGCCGACCTTACCAACCTGCCGCTGCTCGCGCGCCTCGCCGCCACCGGCAAGACGCTGATCGTCTCGACCGGCATGAGCACGACGGACGAGATCAGGGCCGCGGCAAAATTCCTCGACGACCGCAACGCGAGCTACGTGCTCCTGCATTGCCAGAGCACCTACCCGGCCGCGCTCCACAACATCCATCTGCGTTTCATGGAAACGCTGCGCGAGATCCATCCGGTGGTCGGCTATTCGGGCCACGAGCGCGGCGTCGCCGTTTCGACGGCCGCCGTCGCGCTCGGCGCCGTCGTCATCGAACGTCACATCACCCTCGACCGGGAGATGGAAGGTCCGGACCATGCCGCGAGCCTGGAGCCGGAGGAATTCAAGTCGCTGGTCTCCGGCATCCGCGAGGTGGAGGCGGCGCGCGGCGAGAAACGGGCCGAGCGCGCGCTGAGCCAGGGCGAGTTGATCAATCGCGAGAACCTCGCCAAGAGCCTGGTGGCCGCGCGCGACCTTTCGGCCGGTACCGTGATCTCCGAAGCCGACATCGCGGTGAAGAGCCCGGGACAGGGCTTGTCGCCGCTCAGGATGCCGGCTCTGCTCGGCCGCAAGCTGACGCGGACCATGGCGGCCGACGACTATTTCTTCCAGAGCGATCTCGACGAAGGCGCCACGAAAGCTCGGCGCTACCGCTTCGACCGCCCCTGGGGCGTGCCGGTCCGCTATCACGACGCCGAGCGTTTCCTGGAGATCTGCGAGCCTGATATCATCGAATTCCATCTCAGCTACAGCGACATGGAACGCGATCCCGCGGCGTATCTGTCCGGCACCTACGATCTCGGCTTCGTCGTGCATGCGCCGGAGCTGTTTGCCGGCTCCAAGCTGATGGACCTCGCAACCCCTGACGAGGCCTTGCGGCGCTATTCGCTGGAGCAGACGCAGGCTGTGATCGACATTACCCGCGGCCTGAAGAAGTACTTTCCCAAGACCAAGCGCCCGCCCATCGTCGCCAATATCGGCGGCTTCACCATGGACGAGCCGTTGCCGCCGGAGGAGAAAGCCGAGCGCTACCGCATCTTCGCGCAGAGCTTGACCGAGCTCGACATGGACGGCGTCGAACTGACGCCGCAAACCATGGCGCCGTTCCCCTGGCATTTCGGCGGCCAGCGCCACCAGAACATCTTTATATTCCCGGACGAGTCGGCCGCGTTCTGCGCCAAGCACGATTTGCGGATGTGCGTCGACATCTCGCACACGAAACTCGCCGCCAATCATTTCGGCTTCGACTTCGCGCAAGGCCTCGCCCAGCTCGGGCCGCACACCGCGCATCTGCATTTCGGCGACGCCAAGGGACTCGACGGCGAGGGTCTTCAGATCGGCGAAGGCGAGATCGACTTCGACGAGATCGGACAGGTGCTGCGCAAGCATGCGCCGACGGCCTCGTTCATTCCCGAGATTTGGCAGGGCCACAAGAACATGGGCGAAGGCTTCTGGACCGCGCTCGAGCGTCTCGAGGGACACGTCTGATGGCGCGCAAGACGCTGGCCGTGATCGCCGCACGCGGCGGCTCCAAGGGCATCCCACACAAGAACCTGCTCGATCTCTGCGGCAAACCGCTGATCGCGTGGACAGTCGAGCAGGCACGCGCGGCGCGGGGCGTCGATGTGGTGGCGGTCTCTTCGGACAGCGACAACATCCTCGCCGCGGCCGAGGCCGCCGGAGCCGTCGGCGTGCAGCGCCCGGCCGACATTTCGGGCGACCTCGCCTCCTCCGAATCCGCCTGGCTGCACGCACTCGATGCGATCGACGAGCGGATGGGACGGTTCGAGCGCATCGTCGCGCTCCAGGCGACATCGCCGATCCGCGAACCCAGCGACATCGAGAACGCGCTCGCGACCTTCGATCGCGATCATCTCGACAGCCTGCTCTCGGTCTGCGAGGTCGAGGATTATTTCAACTGGCGCATCGGCGCGAACGGACCGGAGCCGATCAACTACGACTATCGCAACCGCCGCATGCGGCAGCAGATCGAGAAGCGCTATTTGGAGAACGGCTCGTTCTACGTCCTGATCCCATCCCTCCTGCGCGAGCAGAACAACCGTCTCGGCGGCAAGATCGGCTTCCACGTGATGGAGCGTCACAAGATGTTCCAGATCGACCGCCCCGAGGACGTCAAGCTTTGCGCCGCCATCATGCAAAGTTACGGCTATGCCTGACCTCAGCGCCTTCTCGCTCAAAGGCAAGATCGCGGTGGTCACCGGCGCCTCGCGGGGCATTGGCGCGGCCATCGCGACCGGCCTGCGAGAGGCGGGCGCTATGGTGTTCGGCCTCAGCCGTTCCGGGACCGCACCCCAGGACGTTACCGCAATTGCGTGCGACCTCTCCGACGACAAGGCGATCGAAAGCGCATTCGGCATGATCGCCGCGCAAGGCGGGCGTATCGACGCGTTGGTCAACGCCGCCGGCATCAGCCTCCCCGCAAAAGTTGATGAGAGTGAGCTTGCGCGCTTTCGCGCCACGGTCGCGACCGACCTCACCGGCGTTTACGCCACCATCCTTGCCGCGTATCCGCTCCTGAAGAAGGCGGGCTCGGCTGCGATCGTCAACGTCACCAGCATCAACTCGATCCGCGGCTTTCCCGGCAATCCCGGCTACGTGGCGGCGAAGGCGGGTCTTGCCGGGCTGACGCGCGCACTCGCGGCCGACTACGCGCCCGACGGCATCCGCGTCAACGCACTTGCTCCGGGCTACGTCGCGACAGAGATGACCGCGAAGAGTTTTGCCGATCCCCTCATGCACGAAGACAGGCGCCGCCACACCATGCTCGGCCGGTGGGGACAGCCCGCCGACATGGTGGGAGCGGCCGTTTTCCTGACGTCGGAAGCCTCTGCTTATGTGACCGGTCAGGAGATCTTCGTCGACGGCGGCTGGATCGCCAAAGGCCTCGCCATCAGCTCGGATAGCAAATCGTGACCGCAACGCTGCAACGAATCGGCTTCATGCAGGGACGGCTCTCGGCCCTGGTCGACGACAAGATCCAGGCCTTCCCCTGGGACGAGTGGCAAAAGGAATTTTCACGCGCGAAGGAGCTCGGCCTGACACGGATGGAATGGACCATCGATCAGGAACGGCTGCGCGAGAACCCGCTGACGACCGAGCCGGGGCAGCAGGAGATTCTGGCACTGTCGCGCGAGAACGGCGTGCGCATCCCGAGCCTGACCGGCGACTGCTTCATGCAGGCGCCGTTCTGGAAGGTCGATGCCGTCGTGCGCGACGCTCTCGTGGCCGACCTCGATCTCCTGATCGCCGCCTGTAGCCGCATCGGCATCGAGTTCGTCGTGATCCCGCTGGTCGACAACGGCAAGATCGAGCGCGAGGGCGAGAGCGATACGTTGAAGCGCGTGCTGCTTGCCCGCTCCGAACTGCTGGCGAGGCGAAACGTCAAGATCGTCTTCGAATCCGATCTGCCGCCGGATGAGCTTGCCCGGTTCATGGAGGCATTTCCGGCCGAAATCTTCGGCATCAACTACGACAGCGGCAACAGCGCCTCGCTCGGCTACGACAGCGACGAGGAGATTGCCGCCTACGCACCCCGCATTCTCAACGTGCACGTGAAAGACCGCATTCGCGGCGGCACCACCGTCCCGCTCGGCACCGGCAATGCGGACCTTGCCAAGACGATTCGGCTGATCGAGCGCTCAGGCTACAAGGGCCAGTACATCCTGCAGACTGCCCGCGCATCCGACGGCGACCATGCTGGCGCGCTGGCAAGATATCGCGACATGACGGTCGGCTGGATCGAGGATGCAGCGCGATGAAGCTCGAGCTGAACGATCGCGTTGCGCTCGTCACCGGCGCCAGCCGCGGCATCGGGCTTGCGATCGCGACGACGCTCGCGGCGGAAGGTGCCAGGGTCGCGCTG
>NZ_JALBHA010000272.1:0-8516 GCF_023006445.1 Bradyrhizobium sp. SHOUNA76 | reverse complement strand
ATCGGCACAGTCTCGGTCGGCGGATGCAGCAGCCACTCCACCGGCGTGGTCGGTGTCGCCGGCCGGTCGGCGGTCGCGGGCACCACATGCACGATGCGATAGCCGCGCGCCTTGAGGTCGCGGATGATCTTCGGCAACGCCGCCACCGTCCGCGCCTGGATGTCGTGCAGCAGCAAGATGCCCTTGCCCTTGGCCTCCAGCCGCTGGATCGCGAGCTGATAGACGCGGTCGGACGACACATGGCGCCAGTCGTCGGCCGGGAAGTCGGCGCTCCAGACCTGGATGCCGCGCGAGATCAGATGATGCTCGACGCCTTCGGCGCGCATCAGGCCGGGAATGCGGAAGAACGGCGCCAGCTTGGACGGATCGGTCATCGCGGCCGAGGTCCACTCGATGCCGCCATTGATCTCGGCCTCGAATTTCTCGGCCGGCATCCGGTCGAAGGTCAGCGGATGGTTCATGCTGTGGGTGCCGACGGTGTGGCCCGCCGCTACCAGCTTGCGCACGCCTTCGGGGTTCGCCTTGGCCTGGCTGCCGATGATGAAGAAGGTCGCCTTGATGCACTCGTCGTCGAGGATCTTGAGGACCTGGTTGGAATATTTCGGCAGCGGACCGTCGTCGAAGGTCAGGACCACTTCATGATCCCTAAGCGGTAGCGTCTCGCGGTACTGCATGGTGCCGATCAGCGGATGCTCGTGCGGATCGACCACGAGGGTGCGGGAGGTCCCGAGCGCATCGGGGTGGCCCGGGCAGTCGGCCGCAAGCGCCGCCGGCGATCCGAGGGTCGAACATCCAAGGAATCCGCTGAGGCAAAGGACGATCCACGATCGCGTCCGCAATACAACGCTACTTCCGATCATGAACCCGGTCTGCCTTCATATGCGCTTGCCGCCATAGTAGGTCGGAGACATCAGGAAACGGTTCAGGCGCAAAGACCCTTTCCCATCGCAAAGTCCCCATCCATTTGCAGGGGGTAGCATGAACAGAGTGTTAATAGGGCCCAAATCACCCCATTTTGCGCCGGCGTGACATTCCGGCATCAGCGCGCATCGGCATTCTTCTGCGGCACGCCGGCCGGTGCGACGTGAACCACGCGAAAACCGTTCTCCCTCAGATACCGCAGGAAGGCCGGCATGATCGCGGCCGTGCGCGCCTTGGGGTCGTGGAACAGGACGATGCCCTTGCCGCTCGCGGCAAGGCGCTCCGTGACGAGCTTCAATTCCTGCTCCGGCGTCATCTCGTTCCAGTCGCTGGCCCACAAATCGGCCCCGAACACGACGATGCCGCGCGACTGCAGCAGGTCGAGCTGCGCCGGCGTCCCCTGGAAATAGGGGAAGCGGAAGAACGGCGTCGAGGGCGTCGTCGACGACGTCCCGTGCAGCGCCATCTCGTCGGCCGCGATGCCGCGGTCGATCTCGCTTTTTGCCTTGTCGAACGGGATCCGCGCCATGAACGGGTGCGAGAAGGTGTGGTGGCCGATGGTGTGGCCTTCGCGGGCGATGCGCTTGACCATATCGGGATGCTGGGAGGCGTGCATGCCGATCAGGAAGAAGGTCGCGCGCACGCATTCCTGCGCCAGCGCCGCCAACACCTTCGACGTCGTCGGCGGGTTCGGCCCGTCGTCGAAGGTCAGCACGACCTCGCGATCGGCCAGTGCAAGCGTCTGCGGAAAGCTCTTCAGGCCCACGCGCGGCGTGGTCTTGGCATCGACGCTCAGCACGCGCGAGGTGCCGAGTGCGTCCTTGCGCGGGCACTCGGCGGCTTCAGGCGAGGTGATGCCGGCGAGGGCCGCGAGGGCCGCGCCCAGCGCCATCGAAGTCCACCTCAGTCGAAGCATCTTTGTCATTGCGCTCGCAGTTGGCTTGTGGGTATTGCCTGACCGTCAGCTCAGACCACCTGATCCAACCTGTCAAACGGCGAGGCGCGCCATGGATGAACATATGGACGTTGCCCGATCCGCCGCGGATTCGGTACTCGACCACGTGCCGATGCGCAATGAAGACGGCGATATCAGGCACGAATTCGTCGAGGAGATCGCGCATGCAATCGAGGCCGGCGACAGCGCATCGCTGCGCGCCTGCGTCGCCGAGCTGCACGAGGCCGATCTCGGCGATCTGATCGGCGCTCTGGAGCCCGACGACCGCGTCCGCCTGGTCGAGCTGACCGGGCGCGACTTCGACTTCGCCGCGCTGAACGAGGTCGACGAGGCCGTCCGCGAGGAGATCCTGGAGGAACTGCCGCCGGAGAGGGTCGCCGAGGGCGTCCGAGAGCTCGAATCCGACGACGCGGTCGAGCTGCTGGAGACCCTCGACCAGGCCGAGCAGGAGGAGATCCTCGAGAAGCTGCCGCTCAAGGAGCGCGTCGCGCTCGAACGCAGCCTGCTGTATCCCGAGAATTCCGCGGGACGCCGGATGCAGACCGAGTTCATCGCGGTGCCCCAGGATTTCACCGTGGGCCAGGCGATCGACTACATGCGCGAGACGCCGGATCTGCCCGACCGATTCTACGAGATCTACGTCGTCGACAAGGACCAGCACTGGCAGGGCGCGGTGCCGCTCGACGTGCTGCTGCGCGCGCGCCGGCCGGTGGCCTTGGCCGAGCTCACCGACGAGGACCGCCGCCGCGTCTCCGTCCTGGAGGACCAGGAAGAGGTGGCACGCATGTTCGGCAAGTACAATCTCGTCGCAGCCCCCGTGCTCGACACCCAGGATCGCCTGGTTGGCGTCATCACCGTCGACGACGTCGTCGACGTCATCGAGGAGGAGGCGGACGAGGACCTCAAGGCGCTCGGCGGCGTCACCAGCGACGAAGAGCTGTCGGACACCTTCCTGACCATTGCGCGCGGCCGCTTCAACTGGCTGCTGGTCAATCTCGCCACCGCCTTTCTCGCATCCTCGGTGCTCGGCCTGTTCGAGGGTCAGCTCGAAAAGATGGTCGCGCTCGCCGTGCTGGCGCCGATCGTGGCAAGCCAGGGCGGCAATGCCGCGACCCAGACCATGACGGTCGCGGTGCGGGCGCTGGCGACGCGTGAGCTCGGCTCCTCCAATGCCTGGCGCGTGGTGATGCGCGAGGCGCTGGTCGGTCTGATCAACGGGCTCGCCTTTGCCGTGATCACGGGCATCGCGGCGGTGGCCTGGTTCAAGATTCCCGGCCTCGGCATCGTCATCGGGCTTGCGATGGTCTGCAACCTCATCGCCGGTGCGCTCGGCGGCATCCTGATCCCGATGGCGCTCGAACGCGTCAGGGCCGACCCGGCGGTGGCGTCCGGCACCTTCGTCACCACCGTGACCGACGTCGTCGGCTTCTTCTCCTTCCTCGGGATTGCGACGCTCTGGTTCGGGCTGAGGTAGGGGGCGAGGCCACGCTCTCTCCACGTCATTGCGAGCGCAGCGACTTTGTCCGCCGAAGCTTTAGCGAAGGCGGAAGCAATCCAGAATCCCTCCGCGGTGGCAGCCTGGATTGCTTCGTCGCAAGAGCTCCTCGCAATGACGGGGATAGGCAACGGGTTCCCCCCGTGTCCCGGACGCGCTGCAACGTGTAGCGTTGCTGCGCAGAACCGGGACCCGGAAGGCGGCATACTCCGTGGCGAGATGGGCCCCGGCTCAGCAGCGCATCACGTCGTGCTGCGCAGCGTCCGGGGCACGCGACCTCGTATCTTTAATCCGAACTTAAGCGACCTGCCGCATCATCGCCTCGCTTGGGGGAATGAGCATGCGGTTGCGGCTGAAGGCGGACGGACGGGTCGTTGAGTTGCGGGACGGACAGGAGTTTCCGGTCCAGCCGTCTGCGGCGGAGCCCACGGCAACAGCCGCGCCCGGCGATAGCTCTTTGCTCGCGGTGCGCGATTTGCGCCGCCGCGCCTGCCTGACCCAGATGGAGTTCGCCGCCAAGCTCGGCGTTCCCGTCGAGACCATCCGCAACTGGGAGCAGGGCAAGCGTGCTCCGCGGGGACCAGCCCGCGCGCTGCTCGCGGTAATCGCGCACGCTCCGGATACGGTGTTCCAGGCGCTCGCCAAAGCCTGACGTCAAAGCCTGGCGTCAAGGGCCACAAGCCCCGACGCGAACCTCCCGTTAGCATTGCGCCAAATATCCCGCCGGACTGCCGCGGCTTCCGTTGGCAGCGTCATGGGCCGGGTCCATAATGAGGCCTGATGACGTCAGGGGTTGCCGCAACGGAAGAGGACTCCTCATGCTGTTCGTCGAGGCCAATGGCGCGAGAATCCCGGCGATCGGGCTCGGGACCTGGGAGTTGAGCGGAAGGCTTGCCGCGCGGGTGGTCGAGCAGGCGCTGCGGCTCGGCTATCGCCACATCGACACCGCGCAGGTCTACGACAATGAACGCGAGGTCGGCGACGGCTTGCGCGCCTCTGGCGTCCGCCGCGACGACGTTTTTCTCACCACCAAGGTCTGGACCAACCATTTCGCGCCCCATGATCTCGAGCGCTCGGTCAAGGAGAGCCTGGCGCGCTTGCGGCTTACCTCCGTCGACCTGTTGCTGCTGCATTGGCCCAATCCGCACGTGCCGCTGGCCGAGACGCTCGGCGCGCTGTCGCATGCCAAGCGCATGGGCCTGACCCGCCACATCGGCGTGTCCAATTTCACGGTGGCGCTGATCGAGCAGGCGTTGGCGCTGTCGGGCGAGCCGCTGGTCTGCAACCAGGTCGAATACCACCCCTATCTCGGCCAGGCGAAGGTGAGGGCGGCCTGCGACCAGCATGGCCTTGCACTCGTCGCCTACAGCCCGATCGCCAAGGGCCGCATCAAGTCCGACCAGACGCTGGCCGGGATCGGGCGCACTCATCGCAAGACGCCGGCGCAGATCTGCCTGCGTTGGCTGGTGCAACAGAATGTCGCTGCGATCCCGCGCACCTCGCGCATCGAGCGCCTGTCTGAAAACATCGAGATCTTCGATTTCGAGCTGTCGGAGGACGAGATGAGCCGGATCGCCGCGCTCGCCAACCCCAAGGGCCGCCTGACCGACTTCGGCTTCGCCCCGAAATGGGATTGAGAGGGGGCCGGGGTATGCTAGGACCGCGACGGCAACCCAAGATCGGTCGATGGAACTGCGGAAGATCATACGGACGGACATTGCGGCGTCGGCAATCGCGCATCTGACGCTGGTGGCGCTGATCATCGTGATCAGCGAGGTCCATCCGTTTCACGCCGCGCCGCCCGAGACCGTGACCGTCGACATCGTCACGCCGGAGCAGGTGAAGGAGGAGATCAAGGAGCAGGAGACGAAGGAGGCGGCCAAGGAGAAATTGCCGGAGCCGCCGCCCGATCTGAAGCTGCCAAAGCTTGATTTCACCGACAAGTCCGAAGCGGCGGGCAAGCCCGCGGCCAAGCAGCAGGCAGCAGCACCATCGCCGCAGCAGACGCCAGCTGAACCGCAGCAGAAGCAGCCGCAACCCTCGTCGGCGCCGAAGCAGCGTGAGGCCAACGTGCAGCCGCAGCCTGAACAGCCGCAGTCCTCGCAACAGCCGCCGCCGCAACCGCAGCAACAACCGCCGGCCCAGCCAATGCAGCAGCCATCGATGCAGCTGCCGCCACAGGCGATGCAGCAGCCACAGGCCGCGCCGCCGCCGACCTATCAGGCTCCGCAGCCTGACGTCACCGTCAAGTACGGCGTCATGCTGGGCCTGCCTCCGGAATTGCCGCCGCAGCTGCCGAAAGACGCCCCCAAGGACGATGGCGGCGACGCCAAGGATTCGATCGCAGCCAAGTTGCCGGCCGAAATCATTGCCGCGCTTCGCAGCCACTTGCGCAGCTGTGCGAAATTGCCGGCCGGACTTGCGCCGACCGACAACGTTCATATCAAGCTGCGCACGGTGTTCGCCACCGACGGCACGCTGGCGCGCGAGCCGATCCTGCTCGAAGCCCCGCCGTCCACAAAAGGGGTGGCCCTCGTGAGGTCCGCAATGAGCGCGCTTCAGAATTGTCAGCCCTACAAGATGCTGCCCGCCAATCTATACCAGGAATGGAAGGTGCTGGACCTGCCGTTCAGCCCCCGGGATCTTGGCGGGTAGCTGTTGTAGCCCGGGTGAGCGCAGCGATACCCGGGGCCGCTCGTCCGGCATCTTGCACTGTCCCGGATGTCGCTCCGCTCATCCGGGCTACGCGGCCGCGCCTGTGTCGCCCTCTGTCAATCCACTCGCGCAAAAATATTCCCCTTTACCGAAATTCGGTTTTGTCGTATGTGTCATCCATCCCGGCTCATCCAAGAGGGGCGATCTTGTGTCGTCACGCATCGCGAGCCGGGCCTGCGGTGGACGCGGCAGCGTCGGCACGAGATGGGGCGGGCAGGGCGGGTAGTCCCTGTGAGCTCGTAACCCGCGTGCGGACGAGCGGCGCTGCTAGGTTCGTCTCGCCTGTAAGTTTCGCAGCTCCGTCGACTGGGCTGAGAAAACTGCGGCGAAATGGCGGGCCGTGCGTACGGCAAAACCGTGTGGTCCTGGCCGTCGTTGCTACGGTCAAGTCTTTCGCGAAGGTGCGAGCGAGCTCAACCGGGCAGACTGCATCATCCAATTCGCGGGGCGAGGGAGGCCAGAAGGAAAGTTCGGCTCCCGGGAGAGCACGGCATAAGCCGTCCGACCATCGCGCAGGGAAGGCCGAGTGTTCGGCACCACCTGTATGCTGCTGTGCGGTCTTCTTGCGCTACATTTCGCGCAGCAGACCGCGGGTGCGAGCTGGCACCCGGCCTTCCCTGCGCCCTCTTGGATTTCAGAGGGGCGAAAGATGAAGCAAAGCTCGGGCGAACAAGCCGCGAGGCCGAAGAGGCATGTCTGTGATTCAGATTGCGAACCGGAAGGGCGAAGCAGTTGCCACACACCCTGGCATCGTAGGGTGGGCAAAGCGAAGCGTGCCCACGACTTTGCGTATCGTCGTCGGACTCGTGGGCACGGCGCTTTGCGCCTTTGCCCACCCTACGGCACCGCGCCGCGTCGCAGAGCGGCGCTCAATGACCGCGCTTCCCCATCTCCTCGCCATCCGCCCCCTCCGGCGCCATCGCGGCCCATGCGCTCGAGGCGAACTGCCGTCGCCAGGTTACGATCACCACGGCTGCCGTGGTGACGAACAGCAGCCAGGGGCTGACGAACCAGCCGAGATAGCCGAGCGCGAAGAAGAAGGCGCGCTGGCCGCGGTTGAAATGGCGGCCGGCGGATTCGAACAGGCGCGAGGTGCGGATGACATGGGCTTCGGCTGCGGGCGTGTCGCGCTGGTCCGCCGGCGGCATGCCGCCGAACAGGATCGCGACGTAATTGAACAGGCGGTAAGCCCAGGCGAACTTGAAGAAGGCGTAGACGCAGATCAGCACAAGGCCGACGCATTTCAGCTCCCACATGGCCGGCGAGGTGCTGAGGTCGATCGGCAGCTTGCTCAGAATCGTGATGGCATCGTTGGTGGCGTGCAGCAGCGCCAGCGCGCCGCCGAGCGCGATCAGGCTGGTGGAGGCGAAGAAGGCGGTGCCGTTTTGGAGCGAGGCCATGATCTGCATGTCGACCATGCGGGTGTCGCGGTCGAGCAGGCGGCGCACCCAGACCTCGCGATAGCGGTTCATACGCGCCGACAGGCTGTCGCGGCCATAGGCCGAATGCTCCAGCGTCAGTGCATAGACCAGCCATTCGATGATGAAGAAGCCGACGGCGGTGATGTCGACCCAATGCCTGCTCATGTCTGTCTCCTGGCGCGGACCGCAACGATTGCCACGCATGGCGAAACGCAGCAATGATTGATTGGCGGCAGGCGATGGCGTTAAAAGCGGCTCGCTCTAGGACGTCTCGGGAAGGACTGATGACATGGCTGCGCTGAAACTCGCGATCGGCAACAAGAACTACTCGTCATGGTCGATGCGGCCCTGGCTCGCGCTTCGCGCCAACGACATCCCGTTCGTGGAGACGCTCATCCCGCTCTACACCGACAATCCCGCAGACAAGGAGCAGATCCTGTCCTTCAGCCGCGCCGGCAAGGTACCGGTGCTGGTCGACGGCGACGTCACGGTGTGGGATTCGCTCGCCATCATCGAATATGTCGCCGAGCGCTATCCGGAAGTGAAGCTGTGGCCGGACGACGTCGCCGCGCGCGCCCATGCCCGATCGGTGTGCGCCGAGATGCACTCCGGATTCGTCGCTCTGCGCAACGAATGCGGCATGAACCTGCATCGGCCGATCCGCCCCGTGGCGCTGTCGGCGGACGCCAAGGCCAACATCGCCCGCGTCGAGGAGATCTGGCGCGAGTGCCGCACGCGCCATGGTGCCAAGGGTCCGTTCCTGTTCGGCCGCTTCGGTGCGGCGGACGCGATGTACGCGCCGGTCGTGCACCGCCTGCGCACCTATGCGATCGACGTTGCTCCGGACACGAAGGCCTACATGGAGACGATGATGGCGCTGCCGGCGTTCCAGGAATGGACCCGCGACGGGCTGGCCGAAACGCTCGTCATCGCCAAGTTCGAGGACGCCTGATCGCTGGGTCCGACCGAGGCGGCCGGCCGCGTGCCGGCCGGCGGCGCTCATGGTCCG
>NZ_JALBHA010000271.1:0-8583 GCF_023006445.1 Bradyrhizobium sp. SHOUNA76 | reverse complement strand
CAGGACCGTCACCTTACGGCCGGCATGCGCCAGCTCGCGCGCCGCCATCAGGCCGGCCGCACCTGCGCCGACGATGACGATATGCTCTGTTATCTCCGGCATGGCCGCGCGCTACCGATTCGCGGCTAGCGGATCGTTCCTGATCAGATAGCGGAGCAGCAGGACGCCGCCGCCGAGCGCGCGCGTGCTCTCCAGCGTCATCGCGGCGATCGGCGCGCGCTTGTCGCTATCCGCCTCCGTCGAAGAAAACACGAAGGGCGCGCCCGTTGCACCATCGACCGCGGGGCTGAGGATCAGGTTGAATTCGTCGATGAGACCGGCGCGCAGGAACGCGCCATTGGCAACGCCGCCGCCTTCCACCAGCAGGCGCTTCACGCCGAGCTCTCGGGCGAGAATGTCCAGTGTCAGCGCCAGATCGATCTCGGACTTGCCGGCAAAGATGTAGGACACGCCCTCGCCGCGCAGGCCGGCGAGATGCGAATCCGGCACGCTCTCCGTCAGCACGACGACGATCGGGTCGCCGCCGATGTCCGAGCGGCCCCAGCCAATCCTGCCTTGCGCATCGAGCACGACGCCATAGGTTTTCGCGTCGCGCCGCGCGAACCAGTTTTCGCGCGGCAGTTTCGCGTCATTCGTCACGGGATATGGTTTGCCCTTGGCGAACTCCGACCCGGTGACGCGGCCGATCACCCAGGCATCGCCGCCGAGCTCGTCATGGATCTTCTCGAACCAGTCCGTCCCCGCCCCCTTCGGGCGCCAACGGCTGGGGTGGGTGCGGCCATCGAGGCTGGAGTGCATCAGGCAGATGACATACGGTTTCATGCAAGCCTCCGGGCAGCGCTTCAGGCCGCTGATCCATTGCCGGGCGCATTCTCCTTGGCGCGATCGTTGACGATCGCCGCGAGCGGATTGAGCTCCGGCGGCGCCACCAGCTGCAGCGTGTTGGTGTCACGATGATTGAACGGCGCGCCGCGCACGAACAACTCGGTCTGGATCAGATAGGTCCAGCTGCCGTCGTCGTTGAAGGTGATATCGCAACGGTATGCATCGGTGCGGAAAGCTTGTTCCAGAAAATCGGTCGAGCAGATCCCGTAGGCGGTGTCGCCGCGCTTCGCGGTGACGGAGATTGTCCTGTCATCAGGCCCGGCCTTGCCCGAGGCCAGCAGCACCTGACCGCGCGGAATGGCCAGCGTCTGCATGATCAGTCCGGTCGCGGGCTCCCACAGCCAATAGCCGACCTGGTCGTGGAAGGTGATGTCTTCCTCGGGCGTGTTGATGTGGATGTGATAGCGCAGCCCATAGAGGAGCTGCGGCCCGTTGGCCTGCGGATCGATCGGGTCCATGCGGATGCGCTCGATGAACGTCCGCCGCTCCGGACCCTCCGCTTTCGGATTGATGTCGATGCCCTTGTCCGCCTGCCAACGGCCTGCGAGGCGGCGGAGCGGGCCGAGATTGGCGAGGCCGTCGGGCGAGACGTCCTCGGGCTCGGTGAAGATGTCGGCGGGAATGGGGAGCATGGCGGCCTCAAATCGTTGCGGAGGCAGCAATATCATGAGAGCGCGGGTGTGGCTCGTGCTCAGACCTCACAATCGCGAATGACATAAGCCCCATGCGCAGGTGATCGTCGAGCTTCATGTGAGGCGAAACGGAGCCGAACCGGCCTGGTTCGGCTCCGCCGCGGGACGCCTAGTGGCGGTGATCGCGGACCTCGGGATGAGTGCGGTGGTCCCTGACGATGGTCTGACTGCGATGGTCGCGCACGACGGGCGGGTCGCGATGATCGCGCACGATGGTCCGTGCGCTGGCGGGCGTCACCGCGCTTGCCAACGTGATCGCTGCGAAAGCCACGAGAATGTAATTGCGCATCAGTCTTGTCCTTTGCCTGGTGGATCACTGCGAGCCACCTGACGCAAAGCTAGATTGATCGAACGGAATGATATGTGTCGACGATCACGAATGCTCGTCGATGCGACGGCGAACGTGCATCGTCCAATCGGAGGAGAGGCCACGCCGCGACCGACACGATCTCGCATGTTTCGGCTGCGCCCTGCAGAGCCGGCCTCTCCAACGCTAGCCGCCCTGCTACTTCAACGCCAGCCCGCCGATAACGCCACGCTGCTGCAATACGCCGAGGTCTTGCCCGGGTTGAGTTTATCGCCGCCGCAGCCGAAGACCGCTCTCAAGCCGCTTCGGACACTGATTTCGCACGCTCCTCGAGCACGCCGATCGTGGAGACCAGATTGTCGCGCCGCGCTCGAAGGTTAAGCGCAAGCAGCGGATATGCCGGCTCGTGCACGTCAAACACACCGGATTTGG
Organism: Bradyrhizobium sp. SHOUNA76; assembly: GCF_023006445.1. NCBI lineage: Bacteria > Pseudomonadati > Pseudomonadota > Alphaproteobacteria > Hyphomicrobiales > Nitrobacteraceae > Bradyrhizobium > Bradyrhizobium sp. SHOUNA76. Next base: position 6,267 of record NZ_JALBHA010000271.1, on the reverse strand, counting down.
CCTCCTCCTCGAGAATATCGGTATTCAAGAGCCGAACGCGCCACCATAAATCGGCGATCAACGCGTCGAGCCGGAGTTCACCAGCAGCACCAGAACGGGACACTTCCTGCATCGCTTGCCTCAACCTGAAACGGCCTCCCTGCTGAGGCCTGGATTTGGCGTTGACTGAGCAAGCGGAGTGCCAGGAATGGAGGGACGAGATCCGGCTCGTAAATTAGCTGCGCGGCGCGATGCTTCGGCCTCAGCGGAAGTCGAACGCACCAGGTGGCCAATCCCACCCTTGTGAGCCATTAATAATGCGAGACAATTTTGGCGAAGGGGAAAGTCGCCTGCTCAGCTTCCTAGTCACGGACGCAAGGGTTCCAGTGCCGCGCCACGATGACAAACGCCGGAGGCATTCGACTTTATGATTTGATTTCCACTGCATCCCCGCCGTCAGCGGGTCTGCGCGCTGCGGTCGTAGCCCGCTCTGCCGCGCGCGACCTGTCCCCACTCGCCCCGTCTCACGCCACACGTCGTCTCCGGCGCGCCACGGGGACTTGCCAGGACAAGCCGGCGAGCGGCACTGGTTTGCTGAAGTGGTATCCCTGGCCGAGCGGGATGCCGAGTGATTGGAGCCGTCTGACCTGTTCGGAGGACTCGACCCCCTCGGCGACGATCGACAGCTTCAACGTCTTCGCGAGCTGCACGATGGACTTCAGCACGGCGACGGTCTCGCAGCGATCGATCCTGTCGATGAATGACTTGTCGATCTTGACCTTGTCGAACGGAAACGCCGTCAGATAGGACAATGACGAGTATCCGACACCGAAATCATCGAGGGCAATGGAGACGCCGAGCGCCTTGAGGCGCTGGAGCGTCTTGAGGTTCTCCTCACTGTCGGCGAGAAATACGCTCTCAGTGATCTCGAGCTCGAGCCGGGTTTGCGGAAGTCCGCTCTGCGCCAACGCAAACGTCACGGTATCGACGAGATTGGTGCCGGCAAATTGCAGGGCGGAGAGGTTGACAGCGACCTTGACGTCGGCCGGCATGCTCATCGCATCGCGACAGGCCCTGGCGAGCACCTGATTGCCGAGCTCGACGATCAAGCCCCCCGCCTCCGCCACCGCAATGAACTCCGCCGGAGGAATGTAGCCCCTGCTGCTGTGATGCCAGCGCGCCAGGGCCTCGACCGATTTTGCCCGACCGGTGCCGAGCTCGATCACGGGCTGATAAAACACCTCGATCTCCTCGCGCCAGATCGCTTCACGCAGCTCGATCTCGAGCACGTTGCGCTGATCCGCTTCGGCCTTGAGCTCCGCCGAATAGACGTGGAAGCAGCTTCGGCCGGAATTCTTTGACCTGTAGAGCGCAAGATCGGCGTTGCGAAGTATCTCGTCGACCCGCGTGCCGTGCTCGGGCACGAGCGCAAGGCCAATGCTACAGCCGATCACGACGGGATGGCCATCGATGTGATAGGGCTCGGCGATGGCCTGGACCAGCCGCGCCGCCAGGCTCTCAGCGCCGTCGCGCAACGCGGCCCGGCCCGGCGCCACGATCACGGCAAACTCGTCGCCGCCGATTCGCGCCGCTGTATCGACGTCGCGAATTTGCGCCTTGATCCGGTCGGCAACCTGCTTCAGCAACGCGTCGCCGCATTGATGGCCAAGCGCGTCATTGACGGACTTGAACTTGTCCAGATCGAGCAGGAGCACCGCGAACGCGGGCTCCAGCCGGCGCGAGCGGGCCAGCGCCTGGTCGATGCGCTCCTTGAACAGGTTGCGATTGGCAAGGGCGGTCAGGCTGTCGTAATGCGCCAGCCGCTCGATGCGGTCCGCCGACGCCTTGCGCTCGGTGATGTCCTCGTGAGTAGCAACCCAGCCGCCACCCTCGCGCCGGCCGTAGGAGATGTAGACGACCCGTCCATCCGGAAACTGCACGGTGTTCGATATCTGCTCCGACTGGACGAGCCGGTTCTTCAAATCGACGAGGTACGCCTCGACGTCGAGCACGGCGGTCTGCTTGGCGAACACCTCCCGGAAGTCCATGCCGATCCGAATGTCTTCCGGTACGAGTCCGTACAGTTCGAGCCACTGCCGGTTGAAGGCGATCAGGCGGTCACGGCCGTCGAACATGCTCAAGCCCTGGGGAAGGGTCCTGAGCGCATCCTCGAACTTGCTGGCAAAATCGCGCAGCTCGCGGTGGGCGCGATTCAGCGCCTGCTGCCGCCGCCAATGGAATGTCGTCGCGGCCAGGATGATGAACGTAAGCAGCAGCGCGCCGCCGAGATAGACCTTCTGCCTGAAGGCGGAGCGGGAATAAATCTCCTGCTCCGAAATGCCGACGGTGAAGATGAGCGGAAACGCGCGCGACCTGCGCGCGGTGATCAGCCGGTCGCTGCGGTTCGGTCGGTTCTCGTTCCAATATTGCACATAGAAGCCGTCCCCCAGCTCGCCCTCGACGCGGCTCGGCGCGCGTTGTCCCAGCACGGAGCCCTGGTCCACGCCACGGGCGGCAAGCACGACGTGGTTCGCATTTCTGAGCACCAGCGTTCCTCCGACGCCGAGCTTTGCGGTGTCGTAAAACCTGCCGACGACGTCGACGCTGAGCGAGCCGACGACCACGCCTAACGGATTCCCGGCGAGGTCGAACAGCTTTCGCGCGAGCTGGATGGTCCATTTGTGCGACGCCCGCCCCAGCACTGGGGTGGCGACGTAGAGCCGGTCATCGGCTTGCGCCATGACGTTGATGAAGTGCTCGCGATCGCCAAGATAGAGCGGCGGGCCCGAATAGCCCGCGGTCGTATTGATCATGTAGCCGTCCAGTCCGATCAGCGCGAACTGAACCACGTCGCCGGTCGCAATGCGGGCCTTGTCGGACCATGACTTCAGACTAAAGGTGAGCGGTTCCTGAGCGTAGAGCGTTCGCACCACCAGCAACGACTGATCGACGCGCTCGAAGATGCGTTCGGTGTTTTCCTCGAACAGTTCGGCGACGCTGTCGCCGTGCGACCGCGCCTGCCCGACCGCGTCCGCCCGCTCCGATGACGTAATCGCGATGTAGCCGATCCAGACCAGGGGCAGGAAGAAGAATGCGATCTGCAGCGGGGCATTGCGCAGAATCGTCAACGCCGCCCTGCGAATTGATCTCGCGAGCATCATCCTGCCCACTCCCCGCGTCAGCCACAGGGGCAGAGCAGAGCTCATCGCGGAAAATAGCACCGGCTCCCTCCGCCTTGCACCGGGACGGCCACGGCCGGAAACCGGACGCGGGCCTGTCCATGGCCCCGAAGTTAAGCGGGACAGCCTTAAATTTCGGTTGGAACAATGCTCAATTCTTCGGCTTGCGGCTTCCGTATGATCACGGAAGTCAGACGTTTTTGAGCAACCGGGCGATATTGGCATATTGGGAGCAGCATTTGAGCGGCCCCCGGTTCCGGGCCTCACACCGCGCGCGCAAGAACGATTACGCCGGACAGGACGAGGATCGCGCCTGCCGTATAGCTCAATCTTCGGCCGAACGGCAGCAGCTTCTCTCCGGCGACATAGAGCATGATGCCGACGATCCAGACCAGGTTCATCACGCCGCCGACAAACAGCAAGACCATCAGAAACCAGCAGCAGCCGACGCAGTAGCTGCCGTGGCGCAGCCCCATGCGGAATGCCCCGCGCGTGCCGGGCCGCCAATGCCGGCTGAGAAACAATAGCGGGCTCTCGCAGTACCTCAGGCAGGCGTGTTTGAGTGGCGTGAATTGATAGAGTCCCGCGGCAAGCAGGATGACGCCGCCCAAAACCGCGCTGGTGCTTGCCATCGCCATCGACAAGAGGCCGAGGCGCTCAAGCAGCCATTGCGCCAGGACTGCTGCGAGACTGAATCCTGCCCATGTCACGAGGTACCCGGCGAGAAAGATCCAGGCATCGATTGCGGCGCGGGGTGCCGTCTCGTGCTTGTGCCTGACAGTCGCATACAAGAGGACGGTGGGCGCCGCGCTCGGCGCCATCATCGCGATCATCATCACCCACCACATCGCGAACAGCAGCGCGGCAGAGCGCAGCGTCCATGGCATGGGGGCCATGTCCGGCATCTCGGCCATCATGTCGGTGTCCATGCCGGCGCCGCCCGCGAGATAGGCCCAGGCGAGCGCCGCCACAGCGGCAGTCCCGATCGCGACGATCAAGCGATCGCGGGAGAGCAGGTGTTCCAGTATCGCACGCCCGTGCATTGGTTGACCGCCAGCGCAGTGACGAATCCGGGAGTCGGCCCCTCATCCTTCGCGACGCGCGTTGTCGCGCTCCCCCGCAACATAACGTGCTGACACCGATGGTACGGCCTCGGTGTCAGCGCTGCATCACGCCGCAACGCCCTCGGGCGTCTGTACGACATTGGCGAGCGAGCTGTGCGTGCCCTGGGTCTCGAATAGGATCGCGCCGGTCGAGCGGATATTGGCGGACGCGACCTCGGCAGCTCTGTGCTCGAAGCCCTCGGGCATGACCACCTGAACTCGATGTGGAGCACCGGTCACGGGATTCTTGATCGGCTCCACCTCGGTCTCGAGCAGATCGCCGGCGACGAGTTTTGCGACACGGCCATCCTTGTCGAAGGAGAATTCGAACGGCGCGAAAACCGGATCGTGAATCGTCGTTACGATCAGGCTGAAGATGTGGAACAGCGTGCCCTCCGCCGAATGCTTGCCCGACAGAATGTTGAACAGCGCCTGTCGCTGCTCCGGCGTGGCGCGCTGGTCGACGATGGGCTGCATCTTGCCGTTGCCTTGATGCAGCGCGCCCGGAAAATCCACCACGACCGCAAAACAAATGCCGTCGAGCTTGACGCCCTCAAAATGCCCCGTCGTGATCCGCATGCCGACCATGCCTTTGCAATAGCCGAGGGTCGGTAGAGCGTTGAAATCGCAGGGGCAGCCAAACGCGCAATTGCAATTCTTCATCCATTCGCCTTCGAGACGCCAGTCCGATGCAGCCATGACACATCTCCCAATGTGAGCGGGGACAGCGGCAGCCATTGACGAATCTGTTCGGCGTTCTTGTCGAGCCGAAGCGAAAAGCGCGCGAGCGGGATCGAATCCGATCAGAAGGCCGGCATCGCAGAAAAAGGTACGGTGGCGAGCTGCCGTTTACCGTCCCAATGGCGAGGGATCATATCAGCGGCAGCCGGTCTCGTATAGCGAACCAGGATAGTGGCTCGGGATCGGCCCGCAGCTGGGAATGTCGTCAGGGAATGGTGCCCAGGGGCGGAATCGAACCACCGACACTGCGATTTTCAGTCGCATGCTCTACCAACTGAGCTACCTGGGCGTGCTGAGCGAAGGACCCAAGGCCCATCGAGCGGGCGGTTTATAGTGGGCTCGGGGCGGCCTGTCCACCCGGCTTCGCCAAGTGGCTTCGCCGGGCGCGGCCCGGCTGTGCACAAGGTGGGACGGGCTTGCCGCGGCTTGCGGGCGGCACGCTGGCCATCCAAGCAAAGCGTTGATATAATTTAACTATTCGACGTCATCCACGTCGTCGTCGCGGCCGGGGATGACGTAGGAGCCTTTCAGCCAGCGATTCAAGTCGACGTCGCGGCAGCGCGAGGAGCAGAACGGACGGGTGGCCTCGGACTGCGGCTTGCCGCAGATCGGACAGGTTTTGAGCGGGCTGGCGGGATTTTTGACCTGGTCGTCCATGATGTCGGCGGCTTGCACGGGGTGAAACGGTTCAAGAGCCTGTCGGCAAACAGGTTCCCTGGGCGGCGGCGCATGCGCCCCGCCCGGCCATTCTACTTTGCATGGGGTTGTTTTCGCGATTTTTGTTGGGCCGCGGCTTGCCGGCTCACACCGCGGTGGTGGCGTTGAGCCAGCCGAAGCGGATCGGGAAGCCTTCGCCGCCGAGCAGCGTGGTGGTCTCATAGAGCGGCAGGCCGACCACGTTGGTGTAGGACCCCACCATCTTCACCACGAAGGAGCCGGCGATGCCCTGCACGGCGTAGCCGCCGGCTTTGCCGCGCCATTCGCCGGAGCCGATATAGGCCTGGATGTCGTCTTCCGAGAGGCGCTTGAAGCGGACGCGGGTCTCGACCAGGCGCTGGCGGAAGGCCTCACGCGGCGTGACCAGACAGATCGCGGTGTAAACGCGGTGGTTGCGGCCCGACAGCAGCCGCAGGCACTGCGCGGCCTCGTCCACCAGATTGGCCTTGGGCAGAATGCGGCGGCCGACCGCCACCACGGTGTCGGCAGCGAGGATGAAGGCGCCGCGCAGCTCGTCGTCGAGCTGCACCGATTTCAGCGCCGCATCG
>NZ_JALBHA010000270.1:0-8604 GCF_023006445.1 Bradyrhizobium sp. SHOUNA76 | reverse complement strand
GACGGCGTCGACGGCGTGCGCAGGGCGGCGCGCGAGGAGCTGCAGATGGGCGCCGATCAGATCAAGATCATGGCGTCCGGCGGCGTCGCGTCACCGACCGACCCGGTCGGCGCTTTTGGCTATTCCGAGGACGAAATCCGCGCCATCGTCGAGGAGGCCCGCGGGCGCCAGACCTATGTGCTTGCGCACGCCTACACCGCTGCCGCGATCGAGCGCGCGGTGCGCTGCGGCGTGCGCACCATCGAGCACGGCAATCTGGTCGATGCTCCGACCGCGCGCCTGATGGCCGAGAAGGGCGCCTATGTGGTGCCGACGCTCGTCACCTACGAGGCGCTGGCGAACGAGGGCGCCCAATATGGCCTGCCGCCGGAGAGCGTGGCCAAGATTGCCGATGTCCGCGACGCCGGCCTGCGTTCGCTCGCGATCTATCGCGACGCCGGCGTGAAGATGGGATTTGGCAGTGACTTGCTCGGCCCGTCGCAGCGTCTCCAGAGCGACGAATTCCGGATTCGCGCCGAGATTCTCGGTCCGCGCGCCGTCATCGCCAGCGCGACATTGGTCGGCGCCGAAGTGCTTGGCATGGAAGGCAAGCTCGGCCGGATCGCGCCCGAAGCCAACGCCGACCTGCTGGTGGTCGACGGCAACCCGCTGCGCGACGTTGCGTGCCTGCTCGGCCAGGGCGAGCACATCCCGATGGTGATGAAGGCAGGCAAGGTCCAGTTCGACAGGCTGAACGCGTAGCTGACGCTACCGCCACATCTCCGCGCCGATGCATCCTATTTCGAGAGCCGCACGACCATCTTGCCCAGCGCTCCGCGCGTCTGCATGGTCCTGAACGCTTCCCGGAAATCGTCCAGCGCGAAGACGCGGCCGACCACGGGCTTCAGCTGGCCGTCGGCGAGCCAGCCCGTCAACTGCGACATCAGGCGCTTCTGCACGTCGGGTTCGCGCACCGGAATCTGCGCGAGGTCGACACCGAGCAGGGCGCCGCCTTTCAGCAGCGGCAGGTTGAACGGCAGCGCGGGAATCGTGCCGGCGGCAAAGCCGACCACGAGATGGCGTCCGCGCCAGGCGATGGATCGAAAGGCCTGCACCGAGATCTCGCCTCCGACAGGATCGAAGATCACGTCGGCACCATGTCCGCCCGTCAACTCCTTGAACCTGTCGCGCCAGTCGGCCTGCGTATAATCGATCACGGCGTCGGCGCCGTGCGCCTGAGTGAATTCGCGCTTCTCCGCTGTCGATGCCGCTGCGATCACGCGCGCGCCGAGCAGCTTGCCGATCTGGACGGCCGCAATTCCGGTGCCGCCGGCCGCGCCCAGCACCAGGAGCTGCTCGCCTGCGACCAGCATGGCGCGGGCGCTCAGCGCATAGAGCGCGGTCAGATAGTTGGCGCGAAACGAGGCGGCGACCTCGGCCGCAACGCCGTCGGGCAGGGGATGGAGCGCGGCGGGGCCAACGACGATCTCTTCCGCAAGCGCGCCAGACCGCGTCATGCCCATCACGCGCATGCCGGGCTGATAGCCGCCGGGTGCGCCGGGCGCGTCCGTCACCACGCCTGCGAACTCCGTTCCCGGAATGAAGGGCAGGGGATCCTTGGTCTGATAGCGCCCCTCGATCTTCAAACCGTCGACAAAGCCGATCCCGGCGGCTTCCACGCGGATGCGCAATTGCCCCGGCTCCATCGACGGGGGCGGGATGTCCCTCAGCTCGATCTGATCGATGGTTGCGTATTGCTCGACGACGACGGCTTTCATGTCGGACCTCTGCTGTTCCAGTTATCCTGACAGGTCCCGAGACTGGCCTCTTGTGTCTACCGCCACATCCCGCGCATCCGCGCGCCGATGTCGATTTTGGGCCCTTGCGCCGCAGTGCGGGCCGCGCCGGCGGCGGCCTTCGGCCAGGCGGTGCGCTCGAACAGATAGACCAGCTGCTCCGGGATGAAGCGGGTGCGCGAGGCGTAGACGTGGCGGTCGCCCTTGGCGGCCTGGCCGTGGGTGAAGAAGCGCTGGGGCACGACGAGGTGCAGGTCGTCCTTGGCGCGCGTCATCGCGACGTAGAGCAGGCGGCGCTCCTCTTCCAGTTCGGCGCTGGTGCCGGCGCCGAGATCGGACGGCATGCAGCCATCGACGACGTTGAGCACGAACACCGACTTCCACTCCTGGCCCTTGGCGGAGTGGATGGTGGAGAGGATCAGATAATCCTCGTCGCGAAGGGGGGGGCCGGATTTGTCGCTGGTCGCATCCGGTGGATCGAGCGTGAGCTCGGTCAGGAACTTTTCGCGCGAGGCATAGCCGCTCGCGATCTGCTCGAGCTGCATCAAATCGGCGCGGCGCGTCTCGGAATCCTCATGGATGCGATCCAGATGCGGCTCGTACCACAGCCGCACGCGCTCGAGATCGACAGGCCATTCCGAATAGCGCAGGTTCTGGGTGGTGCGGACGAAGTCGGTCCAGTCCGCGCCGGTGCGTGGCGGCACCGGCAGCTGGCCGAGCGCGGCGAGCGGATCGGTGCTCTCCGCCATCTGGTCGAGCACGCGCTGCGCCGTCGCGGGGCCGATGCCCGGCAACAGATGCAGGATGCGGAAACCGGCGACGCGGTCGCGCGGATTTTCAGTGAAGCGCAGCAGCGCCAGCACGTCCTTGACGTGCGCGGCGTCGAGGAATTTCAGCCCGCCGAATTTCACGAAGGGAATGTTGCGGCGGGTCAGCTCGATTTCGAGCGGGCCGGAATGCGAGGAGGTCCGGAACAGCACCGCCTGGTGCTTCAGCAGCGCGCCTTGCTCGCGGTTCGCCAGCACCTCTTCGACGATGTAGCGCGCCTGGTCGGCCTCGTCGTGCACGGTGACGAGCTGCGGCTTGTGCGAGGCGGCGCGGTCGGTCCAAAGGTTCTTGGTGAAGCGCTCGCGCGCGAGGCCAATGACGCCGTTGGCCGCCGCCAGCACCGCTTGCGTCGAGCGGTAATTGCGGTCGAGCGTGATCATCTCGGCGCGGGGCGAGAAGCTCTGCGGGAAGTCCAGGATGTTGCGCACGGTGGCGGCACGGAACGAGTAGATCGACTGCGCGTCGTCGCCGACCACGGTGAGGCCCCGTCCATCCGGCTTCAGCGCCAGCAGGATCGAGGATTGCAGGCGATTGGTGTCCTGGTATTCGTCGACCAGCACGTGATCGAAGCGACCGCCGATCTCGTCCGCGATCAGCGCATCGCTCATCATCTGCGACCAGTAGAGCAGGAGGTCGTCGTAATCGAGCACGTGCTGCGCCTGCTTGGCCTCGACATAAGCCGCGAACAGGCCTTTCAGCTCGGATGCCCAGCCCGCGCACCAGGGATAGTGCTGGCCGAGGACCTTCTCGATCTCCATCTCGGCGTTGACGCAGCGTGAGTAGATCGAGAGGCAGGTGCCCTTGGCCGGAAAGCGGCTCTCGGTCTTCGACAGGCCGCGCTCGTGCCGCACCAGGTTCATCAAGTCTGCGGAGTCCTCGCGGTCGTGGATGGTGAAGGCGGGATCGACACCGATCCGTTCGGCATATTCGCGCAAGAGACGCGCGCCGATGCCGTGGAAGGTGCCGGCCCAGCTGAGCGCATCGCGCATGATCGCGGCATTGTTCTCGCCCAGCACCTTGCGGGCGATGCGCTCGACCCGTCCGGCCATCTCGGCCGCGGCGCGGCGGGAGAACGTCATCAGGAGGATGCGGCGCGGATCGGCGCCGGCGACGATCAGATGCGCGACGCGGTGGGCCAGCGTATTGGTCTTGCCGGAGCCTGCTCCTGCAATGACGAGCAGGGGGCCGCCCACGGTCGCGCCCTCGGCCACGCCATGCTCCACGGCGCGGCGCTGCTCCGCATTGAGCGTGTCCAGATATGTTGCCACGAATCGCCCCGGTGAAAGGGCGAGAGTCGGCGATCCCGCCGCGAATCGCAATGCGGCTGGACGAAACCGGGTTTAGGATTTAGGGGGAAAGACGGCCAAGGTTCCAGTTTCGAAAAGCGCCCCCGGCATGACCGAGCTCAAGCCCGACCAGTTCGAGATGCGGCGGCTGGAATCGCTCAGCAACACCATTTTCGGTGTCGCCATGACGCTGCTGGCCTATGACTTGCCCAAGGCCGCGGTGTTCACCGGCGCGCCCGGCTGGAGCGACCTCGCCCATGTCTATTCCGGCAAGCTCGCCGGCTTCGCGCTCAGCTTCATCATCGCCGGCGTGTTCTGGATCAGCCATCACCGGCGGCTGGCGCGCCAGCCCGTCGGCAGTCGTGGCGCGGTGATCCTCAATCTTTTCTTCCTGCTCTCGATCGTGCTGCTGCCTGTGACCAACGGGCTCTACACCAATTACGGCATGAGCAGCGCGGTCGCGGTGCTCTACGGCCTGCACCTCACCGCGATCGCCGGCCTCAATGCCTGGCTGTGGTGGACCATCCTGGGCGGCTGGCGCCAGGAGATGATGGCCTCGCTATTTCCGCTCCTGGTGTTCATTCCGGGCACGATCGTTGCGGCATTCGCGCCGCATATCGCGCCCTTCGTGTGGTTCATCGCCTTCGGCGGGCTCGTGATCCAGCGCTTCACCATCGCCCGGCCCAAGCCGGACGCGTAAGCGCCATCTCACCCCTATGTCGCGCCGAACCCGTCGGCCGGCACATAAAGCTTGACCGGACGGATTTCGTAGACCGCGGTCGGATTGACCGCACGCAGCTTTCGCGCCGCCGCGATCGCCTCCTCCTCGGTGGCGCATTCCATCAGGTGAAAGCCCAAAAGCTGCTCCTTGGTCTCGGCAAACGGGCCGTCCAGCACCATGCCCGCGCCGGGACCGCGCAAGGTGCGGGCCTTTCGGGTCCCATCCAGACGGGCCGCCGGCCCAAACTGGCCGCTGGCCCGCAAGGGTGCCTGAACCTCGATGACTTTGGCCACGACCGCGGCGTCCTGCTCCGGCGTCCAGGACATGACCTCGTCTTCCACGTGATAGGCCAGGATGGCGTAAAGCATCGTCACCTCGTTGTTTTTCTGCACAGATCCCAAGGACGCAGCACCGCAGGCGGTGCCGACAATCCCGAAGCAAAATATTGCGTGGCCCGCAAGCGATGAAACCGTCCTGAAACCCGATTGCGCCCCTGCCGTGTGAACGCCGCCGGAACCGGTCGCGACTGATGACCACAACAACAAGATTTTCGCTGGAGGCGGCAATGTCGGGTCACACCACCAAGATCGTTTGCAAGATCATCTGCGACGCGCGTCGGGCCGGACCATCAGAGACGGCCGATCTGCACGACCAAAGCGGCCATCACCGCTATTACGGCAGCTCGGCCGAGAATGGCGGCGAGCGCATCGTGGAGAGCCGGCGCGGCAAGCGCCCGCGCAAGCTCGGCATCTGCGGCTTCTGAAATCATACGAGACCGTTCTCCAATATGGATGTCCTGCAAATATCGATCGCGGCGATGCCGTTTCTGCTCGCACTGATGAGCCAGACGGGGAAGGCCATCGTGCCGTGTCTGCTGACGAGCCTCTTCACGGTGCTGCTCGGCGCGGAGCCTCACCGCGCGGTCGTGGCCTGGTGCGTCGGCATGCTGATTGCAGCCGTGGCGTTCCGCGAGCGGCTTCGCGCGGGCTGACCGGCGGCCGCTACGGGGCGCTCAAGACCTGCTTGACCAGGGCTTCGCGCAGCGCCGCCAATTCGCCGCTTGCCTCCATCTGGGCGATCACCTTGCCCACCTTCGGCACCAGATCGCGATGGCGTTCGTGCAGGTAATGGTAGATGTGGATGCGCTCGAGCGGCGGCGAGAGCGGGTAAATCCTGGCCTGCAGATTGAGTTTCCTCACCGCAGCGAGCCCGCTGAAGAGGTCGGTGACCATCACGTCGAAACGGTCGGCGTCGAGCATCCTGACCATGTTGTCGAGGCCAGTGGTCGCGGTAACGCGATCCATGCCGCGCGTGCCAGCTTCCGAGGAGCCGACACCGCGGACGATGCCGATGCTGTAGTCCCTGATCGAATCCCAGCCGGCGACCTCAAACCGGAGTTTGGTCGCGAACACCGCGGGCTCGATGTAGTTGATCGCCGGTGTGACCTGGACCAGCGTCGGGTAGTCGCGCGAGAGTGTTCCGATCCGCTGGATCTCGCCGTCGACCTCGCCCTCGCTCGACAGCGCGAGCGCACGCTTGCCGGGGACGTCCTCGAATTCCAGCGTGATGTTGAGCTTGGCATAGACGGCCCGCAGCATCTCGCCGCCGACATATTGATCCGGGATGTCGGCGATGCGCGCCAGCCGGATCAAGTCCTGGGCCTGTGAGGGCCCGGCCGCGAGCAACGACAGGAAGGCGACGATCAGCCGCCACATGAGGCGTCTCCTTCGGTCTTGCATTGCTACCACTGGATTCGGACGCCGGCTCGATCTACCGGGAGTTGGCGCCTGCGCAGGCCGCAACGATTACCGCTCGCCCGCCAAGCGAGCGACTCCAGACTCTCACCGATGTCATTCTATCACGCGCAGTGGTAGTTTGCGCGGGAATCCTGCTGCCGGGCGCAAGACAGGGTGATTGCGCGCATCGGGCGACGAGGCAGGCGTCTCGACTGTTGGAAAGCGCGAGACTGCAAGCTGTGGCCGGTGCAGAGAGCCGCCATTTCCGGGGGGCGTGGTGCATGGCCAACGCAGGCGACGAGGATCCCAAGCGCAGCCGCGCCATCGCGCCGGCCGCTGCGAAGCCCGATCTGACCGGCATCGGTGCTACGGTTGCGCCCACGATATTCGCATCACTGCTGTCGCGGCTCTTCAACTGGTCGCGCAGCGGTGTCGGGCCGCGGCTCCTCGCCGCCGTGCTGTTGTTCTCTTCGGTGGTGACGCTGACGCTGACCGCGCTGCAGCTCTATCTCGATTATGATCGCGAGGTTGGGCTCATCGAGACGCGGCTCGACGAGATCGGCCGCAGCACGACCGGCAGTCTCGGCGAGAGCCTGTGGAATCTCGACCAGAACCAGATCAAGCTCCAGCTCGACGGCATCCTCCGGCTGCCCGACATCCGCGCCGCCGAGGTGCGCGAGATTGCCGATCGTCCCAATCCGATCCGTCTTGCCGTCGGTGAGCCGAGCACCCGCTCGGTCGTGACGCGCGACTATCCCTTGAACACCACCATCCAAGGGAACGCACGCGAGATCGGCGTGCTCCATGTCGAGGCCACGCTGAGCGATATCTATCAGCATCTGCTGAACCGCGCTCTGGTCATCCTGGCAAGCCAGGCGGCAAAGACATTCCTCGTCTCGCTGTTCATCATCTACATGTTCCATCTCCTGGTGACGCGGCATCTGGTCGCCATCGCCGAGTTCGTCAGCAAGTATAGCCTGACGCGGCCGCCGCCGCCTTTGCACCTGGAGCGCCGGCCGCCCTACGATGCCGACGAGCTGGACAAGGTGATCGAGGCCTTCAACGCGATGTGCGCCAACCTCCAGCGGGCCTATGGCGCGCTGCGCGAGGCCAATGCCAATCTCGAGCGCGACCTGGCCATCCGTCGGCGCGCCGAAGCGGACGCATGGGCGAGCGAAGAGCGTTTCCGCGACTATGCCGAGACGGCATCCGACTGGTTCTGGGAGACCGGGCCGGACCACCGGTTCACCTACATCTCCGACCGGTTGATTTCCTTTGGCATGGATCCGAAAGCGCGGATCGGCACGCGCCGCACCGATAGCGCGCTCGACCGCGATGCCGAGCCCGAGAAATGGCGCGCGCACCTGGCGACGCTGGATCGTCACGAGCCGTTCCGCAAGTTCGAATATCGCGGGCGCGACATTACCGGGCGGATGCATCATTTCAGCGTCAACGGCAAGCCGGTCTTCGACGCCGACGGACGCTTCATGGGCTATCGCGGCTCCGCGACCGACCTCACCGCGCAGCACGAGACCGAGGAGCGGCTGCGTCAATCCCAGAAGATGGACGCGATCGGCCAGCTCACCGGCGGCGTCGCGCACGATTTCAACAACGTGCTCACGGTCATCACCGGCACCATCGAGATCATCCGGGAGGGGCTTGCGGACAAACCCGAGCTCTCCGCGATCGCGCAGCTGATCGACGATGCGGCCGCGCGCGGCGCGGAGATCACCTCGCAGCTCCTGACCTTCGCGCGCCGCCAGCCGCTGGAGCCGCGCGAGATCGACGTCAACGCCCTGGTGGTCGAGACCGCGAAGCTGCTCAAGCCGATCCTCGGCGAGCACATCGAGATCGAGACGCACCTCGCCGACGATGCCTGGTCTGCGATGGCGGATCCCTCACAGCTGTCCTCCGCGATCGTCAACCTCGCCGTCAATGCGCGCGACGCGATGCCGGGCGGCGGCAGGCTCACCCTGGAGACTGCGAACCGCGAACTCGAAGGCACGGGCGGCGACGGTGACGGCGTGCGCGGCGCCTTCGTGATGGTCGCCGTCAGCGACACCGGTCACGGCATTCCGGCCGACATCCGCGAGCGCGTGTTTGAGCCGTTCTTCACCACCAAGGGCGTCGGTCGTGGCACGGGACTGGGGCTCAGCATGGTCTACGGCTTTGCCAAGCAGACCGGCGGCATGGTGGCCATCGAGAGCGAGGAGGGGCGCGGCACGGCGGTGCGGCTGTTCCTGCCGCGGTCGAAGGGC
>NZ_JALBHA010000026.1:0-34209 GCF_023006445.1 Bradyrhizobium sp. SHOUNA76 | reverse complement strand
CGATCTGGCCGACGGCGGCGGCGGCCTGGCTCTCCTCCAGCTTCAGCGGACCGCGCGGCAATTTGAGGCGGCTGCGGCCGAGCGCGATCGAACCTGAGGAGACGACCAGCACGTCGCGGCCCTCGCGGTGCAGTTTGGCCATGTCGTCGGCGAGCGCGGCGAGCCAGGACGCCCGCACCTCGCCCTTGCCAGAATCGACCAGCAGCGCGGAGCCGACCTTGACGACGATGCGGCGGAATTGACTGAGTTCGGGGCTGGCCATGTGTGTAAGTGCTGGCGCGTCGGACGGATTGCTCTGCATCGGAAGCGGCGCAGCGACGAGCAGCGCCGGTGAGGCCTGCTTTTGCAGCAGGACGATGGCCGGCGCAAGGCAGCCGGCATGGTAAACGGCGCATCTCGGCCTTGTGTCGGGCGTTCGCCTGGCTCTAATTGAGGCCAACGATAACGGGCCGAAGGAGGAAACGAATGGATCGCCGCAAATTCATGGCCGGATGCCTGGGGCTGTCGCTGCTCTCGCAGGCGAGCGAAGCGCAAGCGCAGGCGGGACTGAGCAAGATGATCTTCCCGTTCGCGGCGGGGGCGGGCGGCGACACGCTGTGCCGGCTGATCGCGCAGGAGATGGCGCCGGCGCTGCAGCGGACCATCGTGGTCGAGAACCGCACCGGCGGCGACGGCCTGATCGGCATCAAGGCGGTGAAGGGCGCAAGCGCAGACGGCAGCATGGTGCTGGTGACGACGGGGCCGACCATGTACCTGCTGCCGATGGTGGAGACGACACCGAGCTTCGACACGGCCAGGGACTTTATGCCGGTGTCGCTGCTGGCGCGGTTTGAATTCGCGCTCGTGATCGGTCCGGCGATCGATGCCACCGATTTCAAGGCGTTCGTGGCATGGCTGAAGGCGCATCCGGACAAGACCTCGTTCGGGGTGCCAAGCAACGGCACCATTCCGCATTTTGCCGGCTCGAAGCTGGAGAAGGACCTCGGCATTCCCTTGACCCGTGTGCCCTATCGCGGCAGCGCGCCCATCCTGAACGATCTCATCGGCGGCCATCTGTCGTTCGGCATCGTGACATTGGCCGATGCGCTGCCGCAGCACCGCGCCAAGGGCGTGAAGATCATCGCAGTCAGCAGTCCAGAACGTTCGCCGTTCGCGCCTGAGGTCCCGACGCTGAAGGAGAGCGGGATCGATCTCGTCGCCGACGCCTGGTACGGCATGTGGCTTCCCGCCGGCAGCCCGCCGGAATTCGCCGCCAAACTCGGTGCGGCCGCAAGCGCCGCGCTCGCCAGGCCAGAGGTCAAGGAGAAGCTCACCGCGATCGGGCTCATTCCGGTCGGCTCGACCCCGGAGGGATTGACCAAGGAGCTCGCGGCCAACATCGCGTTATGGCAGCCGATCGTGAAGGCGACGGGATACAAGATCGAGAATTGAATCTGGTTTGCGGCAATGACACAGCGGTTACTCGGTGCGGCGCGCATGTTTGCAGGCAATTATCAGATCGTCGTGTGTGACGATCCGTTCAGGCCCTTGGGAGCGAAGAGAACTGGGACGCGGAGAAAACAAAGCAAGGTTTTGCCGGCGTGCCGGCGTTTCGGATGATTGGCACCGAAGCTGATCTCAACGACCATTGGGTTGATCTCGTGTCGAGCGATCTGCCACCTTCATCGGAAGAATGGCAGCGAATAACGTGCGTGCATTTCCATTCAGGAAGCGGGCGGATCCACGTCATGTCGGTGATCGATCATGATCCAACATTCTCCGCAGAATTCGAGTGCGGCGATTATGCAGTCTACGCGGCGGCGCAAAATCTCGGGATCGATCAGTTGAGCCTTGGCGAAACCGCGAAAATCTCGGATGCCGAAATTGCCGCGCGAAGGGACATTGAGTGGTATCGGCTCTTTCTGGTGGCAGGTAAGCCTGAATTTGAAGGACGCGTGGTTGATCGCTAGCTAGCCGCGCGCGCTATCCCCTCATCCTGGGGAGCGCGCTCTTGCGCGCGTCTCGAAGGATGAAAGGCCCGCCTGCCGCAGCTCGGCCTGCATGGTTCGCGACGGCGCTGTCGCGCCTCCTCACCATGAGGATTACAGCTTTCCGCGCTGCGCGATGCCGTCCTTGATCGACGCCAGCTCTTTCTCGTCCCAGACACCGATCAAAATCCCACCCTTCACCTGAAGCTGGTTGTCGGCATAGGCGGCGATCTTCTCGCGGGACGTGGTGATGTGGTCGTTGGGGTGCAGCGCCCAATCGAACAGCTCCGCCTGCAGTCTCGCGATGATGCCGGCGCATTCAGGATCATCGCCGCGATCCAGAAATTCTTCCGGATCGGTTTCGAGGTCGTACAGCATCGGGCGGAAGCCGGAGGCGTGGACGTATTTCCAGCGACCGTCGAACACCATGAACAGGCGGCAGCGCTCGATCGGCTGGTTCAGCTTCAGCCGCACGTCCTGCATGGCATAGTCGTATTCGGAGAACGCCACCTTGCGCCAATCGCCCGGCGTCGGCCCGCGCAGCAGCGGCAGCAGCGAACGTCCTTCGAGAATGTGGCCCGGCACCTTGCCGCCGAAATAGTCGACGAAGGTCGGTGCCAGATCGATCGCCTCGACCAGTGCGTCGCTGCGCGTGCCGCGCGTCGCGTCGGCTTCCCTGGAGGGATCGATGATGATCAGCGGAATCTTCGCCGATTGTTCGTGAAACAAATCCTTCTCGCCCATCCAGTGATCGCCGAGATAGTCGCCGTGATCGGACGTGAACACGATCATGGTGGTCTCCAGCAGGCCGCGTTCCTCCAGGAATTTCATCAGCACGCCCATCTGGTCGTCGATCTGGGTGATCAGGCCCATATAGGTCGGGATCACCTTCTCGCGCGCGTCGTCGCGCGCCATGTTGCGGGAGTAGCGCATGTCCATATAGGCGCCGAACACCGGATGCGGATTTTGCCGCTCGCGCTCGGAGCGGATCACCGGGATCATGTCGTCGGTCGAATACATGCTGGCGTAGGGCTCCGGCGCGATATAGGGCCAGTGCGGCTTGATGTAGGACAGGTGCAGGCACCACGGCTTGCCGTCGGTCTCGGCCTCGCTGATGAAGTCCATCGCGCGCCGCGTCATGTAGGGCGTCTCGGAATGCTCGTCCGGCACGCGCGCGGCCTTGTCGGCGTGCACCAGCAGCCAGCCGTTCTGTAACGAGCCGTCTTCCGCCGCGCCGGAATTGGCCCAGTGCTCCCAGGGGTTGGTGGCTTCAAAGCCCTGGCTGCGCAGATAGTCGTCGTATTTCGGCCGGGGCCGGCCGGTCGGGTGCAGGCCGTCGTCGCGCTCATAGGGTTCGAAACCGCATTCGGCGACATGCACGCCGATCATCGATTCCGGGGGAATGCCGAGCGCCTTCATGCCTTCGAGATCGGGCGCCATGTGGGTCTTGCCGACCAGCACGTTGCGCACGCCGATCTTCTTGAGGTGATCGCCGAGCGTGGGTTCGCCGACGCGCAGCGGCCAGCCGTTCCAGTGCGAGCCGTGCGAGCGCATGTAGCGTCCCGTGTAGAACGACATCCGCGACGGCCCGCAGATCGGCGATTGTACGTACGCCTTGGTGAAGAGCACGCCGCGCTTGGCCATGGCGTCGATGTTCGGCGTCTTCAGGGTGGGATGGCCGGTGCAGCCGAGATAATCATAGCGAAGCTGGTCGCACATGATCCAGAGAACGTTCTTCGCGCGCGCCATGCGTCTCGCTCCTTACTTCGTTCGCCTGATATTGCGCTATCGATGGCGCGAAGAAAACCTCTCCCGAAGGGAGAGGTTTGGAGAGAGCGATGCTTACTTCAGGCCGACCACGGCTCCGCTTCGGCCGCGCTCTTCGCCTTCGCCGACACCGGGGCCTCGCCGATCACCTCGACGAGCGCGCGCAGCGCTTCCTTGACGCCATCGCCGGTGATGCCGGACAGCAGCAGCGGCGTCTTCTTGGCCGCACGCTTCAGCCGGTCCTTCTGCTTCTTCAATTCGTCCGGCTCGACCGCGTCGATCTTGTTCAGCGCGACGATCTCGATCTTGTCGGTCAAGAGCCCGCCATAGGCATCGAGCTCCTTGCGCACCGTCTTGTAGGCCTTGCCGGCATGCTCGCAGGTTGCGTCGATCAGATGCAGCAGCACGCGGCAGCGCTCGACATGGCCGAGGAAGCGATCGCCGAGACCGGTGCCTTCATGCGCGCCCTCGATCAGGCCGGGAATGTCGGCGAGCACGAACTCGCGGCCGTCGGCGTTGACGACGCCGAGCTGCGGATGCAGCGTGGTGAAGGGATAGTCGGCGATCTTCGGCCGTGCCGCGCTGACCTTGGACAGGAAGGTCGACTTGCCGGCATTGGGCATGCCGACGAGACCGGCATCGGCAATGAGTTTCAGCCGCAGCCAGATCCAGCGCTCTTCGCCCACCTGGCCGGGGTTGGCGTTGCGCGGCGCGCGGTTGGTCGAGGTTTTGAAATGCGCGTTGCCGAAGCCGCCGTTGCCGCCCTCGGCCAGCACGAACTTTTCGCCGACATTGGTGAAGTCGTGGATCAGCGTCTCGCGGTCCTCGTCGAAGATCTGCGTTCCGACAGGAACCTTCAGCACGATGTTCTTGCCGTTGGCGCCGTGGCGGTCCGAGCCTGAGCCGTTCTCGCCCTTCTGGGCCTTGAAGTGCTGCTGGTAGCGGTAGTCGATCAGCGTGTTGAGGCCGTCGGCGACCTCGATGATGACATTGCCGCCGCGGCCGCCATTGCCGCCGGAGGGACCGCCGAATTCGATGAACTTCTCGCGGCGGAACGCCACGCAGCCGTTCCCGCCGTCACCGGAGCGGATATAGACCTTTGCTTCGTCGAGGAATTTCATGGGCCATAGGTAGGCCAGCCGGTCCCGTGCGGCAACCCGGATTGACCCGCAAATCGGCCGAATTTCTTGCGATTTCGGCCCTTGCTTAACCCCAGGACGACTTCAGAGGGGCCGCCGCCGGATCAGGAATTTCTGCGTGCCCTCCAGCACCAGCTCCTTGCGCTGGTTGAACACGGTACTCCCCAGCGTCACCACACCGGTCGTACGGCCCGGCACCAGCTCGGTGACCTCCAGCGCGGGATAGAGGGTGTCGTCGGCATATACGGGTTTGAGAAACCGGCTCGATTGCTCGAGGAAGCCGACCAGGGACTCCTCGACCATGAACGGAAACAGGCCGGCGCCGGGCGCGGTGTGGATCAGGGTCTGGAAGCCGTGGGCGAGCAGGTGCGGCATGCCGCGGCTGCGGCAATATTCCAAATCGTAGTGCACGGGATGGGTATCGCCGCTCGCGGTCTGGAACGCCGCGAAGATCGCCGACGTCTGGGTCCGGCTCGGCAGCACGAAGCGTTCGCCGACGACGAAATCCTCAAACCAGCGTTGCGTGGGGATCATGCGATGCTGCGTCGGATCGAAATCGGTCATGTCAAAGCTCTCTGCTCGTGGCCGGCTTATCGCTACCGCGGCGCGAAGAGTGCGACAATCCGTTCAATTCGACGTTGCGGGCTTGTCCAGCGCGTCCACGTCATTAAAACGACCGCAAGCGACTCTATTCGCCGGTTTCCGCCGCTCTCTCCCCGTCATTGCGAGGAGCGAAGCGACGAAGCAATCCAGACTGCCGAAGCGAAAGACAGTCTGGATTGCTTCGCTTCGCTCGCAATGACGACCCCTCACAGCCCGATCATGCCCTTCTTCAAATCTCTCTCCGCCTATGACGATCGCTCCGCGCGCCTGGCCGGCATCGGACTGATGGTGCTGTCGATCTTCATGTTCTCGTTCGGCGACGCCATGGGCAAGTTCCTGGTCGGGACTTATTCGGTGGGGCAGCTGCTGTTCCTGCGCGCCTGCGCGGCGCTGCTGCTGCTGTCCCCGCTGATCTGGAAGCAGCGTCACCAGTTCCTGCATCTGGAGCGGCCGCGCCTGCAGCTGTTCCGCGTCGTGCTCTCGACGCTGGAAGTCGCCGCCTTCTTCCTTGCGACCGTTTACCTGCCGCTCGCCGACGTCATCACTTATTATCTGGCCGGGCCGATCTTCGTCACCGCGATGTCGGCGATCTTCTTGGGCGAGAAGGTCGGCTGGCGGCGCTGGACCGCGATCCTGATCGGCTTCTGCGGCGTCCTGATCGCGCTGCGGCCATCGGCGCAGACCGTCAGCCTGCCGGCCCTGATCGCGCTCGGCGGCAGCCTGTCATTCGCGACGTTGATGTTGATCACACGCAGCCTGCGCAAGACGCCCGACATCGTGATGGCGTCCTCGCAATTTGTCGGCACGTTTTCGCTGGGAGCGGTGCTGTCGGCGTTCCACTGGGTGCCGCCGACCTCGGGCAGCCTCGTGATCTTCGCTACCGCCGGGCTGGTTTCGGTGACCGCGTTGTTCTGCGTCAACCGGTCCCTGAAACTCGCGCCGGCGAGCGTCGTGGTGCCCTACCAATATTCGATGATCGTCTGGGCCGTGATCTTCGGCTTCGTGGTGTTCGGCGACGTGCCGTCCATGGCGACGCTGATCGGCGCCGCCATCATCATCGGCGCCGGCTTCTACATTTACTTGCGCGAGCGCGATCTCGGGCGCGAGAGCGAGCAGGTGAATCCACCGGCGTAGCCACGTCTCGTCCCGGGCTCGCGACTTGGTCGCGCCCCGGGACGACGGCTGTGAATGTGGCTCGCGCCCTACCTCATCCGTCTCGCGCTGCTCCAGCTCTTCAGCGAGGCCCACACCCCGCGCGACAAACGGAAGCAGTCGACCGGCGTCGAGGAGCCCAGCGCGAGGAAGCGGTGCAGCTGGACGCCGCTCCACTGGAAGCCGCACTTCTCCAGCACCTTGCGCGAGGCCGGGTTGGTGACGCGCGCGCCGGCATAGAGATGCTCGTCCTCGAACTCCTCGAAGAAGAAGTCGATCGCGCCGCGCGCGGCCTCGGTGGCAAAGCCCTGGCCCCAATGCTCGACGCCGAGCCAATAGCCGAGCTCGGCATCGCCGGGCTTTGAGCAGTCGATGCCGACCATGCCGACCGGTCCGGTGTCGTGCTCGATCAGGAATACGGTCTCGCTGCCGAGCGCGGCGGTGGCGCGGACGAATTCGACGGCGTCGTCCTGCGAATAGGGATGCGGGAGGCGGCGGGTGTTTTCCGCGATGCGGCGGTCGTTGGCGAGCCGGGCGATGGTCCTGACGTCGGCAAGGGTCGGACGCCGCAAGGTCAGCCGCTCGGTGGCGACGACGCCAGGTCTCGCCTCCTGCAAGGTCACGCTCGAGAAATCCTGCAACATGTCCGGCTCCGTGAAAGTCACTAAGTCAAAGTGAGCAAGTCAAAAGAAAAGGGGAGGCCGGTTTCCCGCCTCCCCTGGAGCCTTCGATCTCTATGATCTGGACTCCGCCGGTTCAGTGGGACCGGCGGATTCCAATTTGATCCACCGTCTATTCAGCCGCCTCTGCGATCGGGAGTACCGATACGAAAGTGCGGCCGTTGGCTTTGGCCTGGAACGTGACGCGACCCTCGATCTTGGCGAACAGAGTGTGGTCCGTGCCCATGCCGACATTAAGGCCGGGGTGCCAGGTGGTGCCGCGCTGACGCGCAATGATGTTGCCGGGAATCACAACTTCCCCGCCGAACGCCTTGATGCCGAGGCGCTTACCCTTGGAATCGCGTCCGTTACGCGATGAACCGCCTGCTTTTTTGTGAGCCATGGCCCGTCTCCGAAATCCTGCGTATTTCTAGATCAATTCCTTGACGGAATCATTTCAAAATTTCTCACGCATCAATTCGTGAATTGGCGTGATCAACTTTATTTATTCGGCGGCTTCCGCTGCCGGCTCCTTCGCCACCTTCTCCCGCTTCGGACGCGGGCCCTTGGTGGGCTTGGCGCCGTCGGTCAGGATCTCGCTGATGCGCAGAACCGTGATCTCGTCGCGATAGCCGCGCTTGCGGCGCGAATTCTTGCGGCGGCGCTTCTTGAACGCGATGACCTTGGGGCCGCGCTTGTGGTCGAGCACCTCGACCGCAACGGACGCGCCTGCGACCGTCGGAATGCCCAGCACCGGCGTGTCGCCGCCGACCACCAGCACTTCATTCAATTGCATGATCGAGCCGACTTCGCCTTCGATCTTGCCAACTTCGAGAACATCATCCGGCTCGACGCGGTATTGCTTGCCGCCGGTTTTGATGACTGCGAACATCGTTTTTTCTCCGTGTTCAATCCCGGCCTCGCGACGGATTGTCGGGGCCGGCTTTTTGCCAGTCGCTATGGGTTTATGCGAGTTTTGTGCGGGCGGGAATTATCCCATTGAAAACCCACGCAAAAACAAGCGGCGCGAGAAACGCCCCGCGCCGGTTGCGGGACTTATAGCCGCAAGGGGCGAAGAGTCAAGGAAAAGCCGGCGAAAAGCGCCCGGATTTGAAGGATTTGGCCCGGCTTGCGGCCTTCAGCCGAATCTCGACCGGCCTTGCAACAAACCGGTTCCCTCGCCGTTGTCCCGGCCGGAACAGGTAAGCGGGCAAGGGCTCCCATGGCAACAGACGAACTGGTCAAGACGACGGGCATCGCCCATCACGGCGCGGAGCGGCTGCCGTCGGTGGAGATCGACAGTTTCAACATCGAGATGAAGGACGAGGACGGCTTCCTCGGCGATCGCGCCAGCAAGGGCGCGTTCCGCGACATCCTCGACCGCTGGCGCAAGCCGCTGCGCAAGACCGGGGAGGACCCGTTCGGCAAGGAGCCGTCGGACGAGATCAGCAAGAAGACGCTGGATGCGATCCTGGTCGGCGACGACACCGAGGCCTCCGCACTGGTGCACAGCGCCATCGAGGATTTCGCCCAGGAGCTCGCCTACGTCACCCGGCGCTTCCTCAAGACCAAGGCCTGGGCCAAGACCGAGCGCATCGTGGTCGGCGGCGGTTTCCGCGATTCCCGGCTCGGCGAGCTCGCGATCGCGCGCACCGAGATCATCCTCAAATCCGAGGACTTCAAAATCGACATGATGCCGATCCGTCATCACCCTGATGAAGCCGGCCTGATCGGCGCGCTGCATCTGGCGCCGTCCTGGATCTTCGAGGCCCAT
Source organism: Bradyrhizobium sp. SHOUNA76 (assembly GCF_023006445.1). Classification (NCBI taxonomy): domain Bacteria; kingdom Pseudomonadati; phylum Pseudomonadota; class Alphaproteobacteria; order Hyphomicrobiales; family Nitrobacteraceae; genus Bradyrhizobium; species Bradyrhizobium sp. SHOUNA76. The sequence continues at coordinate 25,148 of NZ_JALBHA010000026.1, read as the reverse complement.
GACAGCATCCTCGCCGTCGACATCGGCGGCACCAATATCCGCTGTGGCCTCGTGGAAACCGCTTGGAAAAAGGCAAAGGACCTGTCGAAGGCGAAGGTCGTGAAATCCGAGCTGTGGCGTCATGCCGACGACGAGCCGACGCGCGAAGGCGCGGTGAAGCGGCTCACCAAGATGCTGAAGGGGCTGATCACGGAGGCCGAGAGAGAGGGCTACAAGCTCGCACCCTTCATCGGCATCGCCTGTCCCGGCGTGATCAATGCCGACGGCTCGATCGAGAAGGGCGCGCAGAACCTGCCGGGCAATTGGGAGAGCAGCAAGTTCAACCTGCCGGCGAGCCTGATCGAGGGCATCCCCGAGATCGGCGAGCACGACACCGCGATCCTGATGCACAATGACGGCGTGGTTCAGGGCCTCTCCGAGGTGCCGTTCATGCAGGACGTCGATCGCTGGGGCGTGCTCACCATCGGCACCGGCCTCGGCAATGCGCGCTTCACCAACCGCCGCAAGGAGAACGGCAACGGCAAGGACCGTGATTCCACGGAGAACGGGAAGAAAAAGAGCAAGAATGACAAGGAGTAACCTTGACTGGTTAGGTTAAGGACCGGATTGCGTTGCGGGACGCCGCCCGCGCGCTAGGGTCGAATCGTCGCCTCGCCTGGCCTGCGAAGCCGCCCTTCCTGGCCAGAGTTTCAATGAGCGGCACGGGACCGCCAGTGTTTACCGCGTCTGGCGGTCCCACCCCCTCGTTCCTCCCCCAGACCCGTGATTCGCCAATCCGTGCACGGCCTCAGCCCGCGCGCCGCGCCAGAAGCGAACGGGCCGGGCCGAATTGGCTCAAACTGCCCGCCGAAATCCGCAATCGGCCCCGCCACCACCGCGACATCGTGGGGTCCGGCCGGAAAACGGAGCTGATTTTCGTCTCCCGCGCCTTGTCTGGCCCGCCATCCTCGCCTATTAACGCGCCCAACCACAGGGGCCGCAGCTCCTAGCCTTGGCGCCTTCAGGAGAGGTGGCAGAGTGGTTGAATGCACCGCACTCGAAATGCGGCATAGGTGCAAGCCTATCGGGGGTTCGAATCCCTCCCTCTCCGCCATCATAAAACGGCTTCAAGAAAGCCTCGTAAATTCAGGTCTTACTGCAGGCCGGAGGCCTCCGGCGTAGCCCCAGGGTGTAGCCCCTAAGGTAGTCCGGATTCTGCCGTGGCGGTTCGGTGCAATGCTGCCGAACGGTCTTGACCGGTCCTTCGGTAGCCGCAGCGCCGACGGCGCTCTTCGGGCGCTGCAAAGACTCATCGTTCAATCGTCGCCCGCCGAGTTCTTCGCGGTGCTGTCCAAGGCCTGGGCCGCGGGCCCGCGAGCTACCTTTTCGGATTGGCCTCAAGACCTTTGAACAAGACATCGCTATCTGGCCCGCCGCCGACCCCGATTACCGCCCACGTGGTCGTTGCCACCATGCGCGGCGATGAACATGGCGACGGCCGACCGGCAATAGGATTCGATTTCGTTGTCGTCCTCTGCTCTCGCCTCATCGAAGCGTGCGATCATCAGGAGATCGGATCCTTTGAAAAGCGCGGCAAACAAGCGGGCGGACCAGAGAGGATCGGGCACGTTCAGAACCGCCTTCGCGTGCAACTGGCGCAACAGGGCCTCGATCTGGGCGATGACATGGGCGGGGCCGGCTTCGTAATGGAGCTTGCTCAGCGCGTTTTGACTCGTCTTGTCGGCCATGACCATGGCTTCGACACTGCGGACGTCTGGTCTCAACAGCGTGCGAAGCAGCAATGATCCCACCGCCATGAGCTGATCTTCGACCGAACCGTCGTCGCCTTCAAGAAGGGTCTGTGGTGCAAACAACTGTTGGCAGCCGGCCGCCATGGCCGCGCCGAACAGCGCCTCCTTGTTCTCGAAGTGCCTGTAGATGCTGAGCTTGGATATCTTCGCCCGCTGGGCGACCTTGTCCAATGTCGTCGCCTGAAAGCCCAACTCCACAAAGAGTTCGCGCGCGGCGTCGACGATCGTTTGGCCAAGCGCCTCGTTGGCGGGCCGGCCGCGCCGGCCCTGTCTGTTTTCGGTCACCACAATTCCAGTACTTGACAGTATTCTAACTCTTGCATTACGATACCATATAGTATCTAAAATGTGCAGGCCAGGTAGGTTGCAACCTGTCCTCCAACGGAGCCCATCACCATGGATGACGTTATCATCATCGGCGGCAGCTTTGCCGGTCTCGCCGGTGCCCTGCAGCTCGGCCGTGCCCGCCGCAAGGTTACCGTTCTCGACACCGGCCTGCCGCGCAACCGCTTCGCCGGCCACTCGCATGGACTGCTCGGCCACGATCACAAGCCGCCGCTGGACATCCTGGCCGAGGCGCGACGGCAGCTGGCGCGTTATCCCGCGATCAAGCTGGTCAGTGCCCGGGCCGACGGCGTCTCGGGCGCCCTCGACGATTTCAAGGTTCTCACGTCCGATGGCGAAAGCCTTCGGGCGCGTCGTGTGATCCTGAGCTATGGCATCGTCGACCAGATGCCTGACGTTCCGGGCTACGCCGAAAGCTGGGGCACGTCCATCGTGCCCTGCCCGTATTGCGACGGCTTTGAAGTCGCCGGCCGGCATTGGGGCCTCGTCTGGTCGGGCCCCCAGTCGCACAATCAGGTCAGGCTGTTCCACGATTGGACCGACAAGTTGACGCTCTTCGCCGATGGTCACGACATTCCGCCTGATATCCGGGCCGATCTGGCGCGCCGCAACGTACCTGTCGTCGATGGCCGGATCGTCGAGATCGCCCATCACAAGGGCCATATCTCCACCGTCAATATCGATACCGGCCGCAATGTCGCGGTCGACATCCTGTTCGCCCATCCGCGCAACAAGCCGTCCGCAAGCCTGCACGAATCACTGGGTCTCGCCAAGGTGGATACGCCCTCGGGCATCGCCCTCAAGGTCGACGAGCGCCGCCAAACCAGCATGCCCGGCATCTACGCCGCCGGCGACCTCACCACGACCTTCTTGCCCTCGGTCACCCAGTCATCATCGCAGGGCGCGATGGCGGGTATCTTCGCCCAGCAGTCGATGGTGGTTTGAGAGCACAGATTCTCTTCTCCGGTTGCCGCGGGCACGGTTGTCCTTCGAAGTCCGGCGCGCCCTATTCCGGCGCTGGACGGAAAGCCTTCCGATGGGAAACGCCGGATAGGCCGTTGCCTGATGCAGGAGAAGTACCCGTGAAACGAAGTCCAGAGATGACGACCTTGTTGAGGATCGCGCTTTCCGCGGCGGCTGCCGCCGCTTTGTCGATAGCGCAGGCTTCGAGTGCCGGGGCGCAGGCCGCACAATCTTACGAGGCCCCGCCCAAAGAGGCGAACGCCATCGGCCGGCCACCTATCGATGACACGTCCGGCTCTTTGGGCCGACCAGGCACGCGACTTCGTCGCGTGGCTTGCCGAGAAACCCTAACGCCGTGCCGAGGCACCCAAGCATCGCCTGGTCCAGCGGAAACCCCATCGGGATAGGGTGAATACCCATTCAACACAAAAACGGAAGTGATTTCCATGAACAAGACCAATTCTGGCGTCGCCCTGGTGACAGGCGCATCCTCCGGCATAGGGCACGCAACAGCCAAAGCCCTGCAGAACGCGGGATATCGCGTGGTCGGCACCAGCCGTCGCGCCGCCTCCGGAAGAGCCGACGGCATTACCATGCTGACCTGCGACGTGACCGATGATGTGTCCGTCGCGAAACTTGTCGATGAAGTGCTGGGTAAGGCCGGGCGTATCGACCTGCTTGTCAATAATGCCGGCATCGGCTTGCTCGGTGGCGCGGAAGAGTCTTCGACTGCACAGGCTCAGGCGCTGTTCAATGTCAACGTCTTCGGCGTTCTCCGCATGACCAACGCGGTCTTGCCGGCAATGCGACGCCAAAGCAGCGGCAGAATCGTCAATGTGAGTTCGGTGCTCGGCCTGATCCCGGCTCCCTATACCGCACTCTATGCATCGACTAAGCACGCCGTCGAAGGCTACTCCGAATCGCTCGACCACGAGCTACGGACATTTGGAATTCGCGTTGTGTTGGTCGAGCCCGCCTATACGCGCACGTCGTTTGAAGAAAATCTCGTCAAGCCGGATCAGTTGCTCGACATCTATGACTCCGCGCGAGCCGGCATGAATGCGACCATGCGAAAAGCGATAGCAGCAGGAGATGCTCCCGAAGTCGTAGCCGAGACGATCTTGAAGGCGGCGACCGCTGCCGTTCCGAGAAGGCGCTATGCAGCGGGAAAAATGGCGAAACAGGTCAGTTTGCTGCGCCGTTTCGTCCCCGCGTCGGCTTTCGACAAAAGCCTGCGGAAGCAGAACGAGCTGCCGGTCTGAGGCATCCATGCGACGGCGGCGCGAGCGTCGGTTGGGCAAAGGATGTTCTTGGGCCGGGATTGGTCAGCGCAGTCTTTGTCCGGAATTGGCCCGTCGGGGAAGCGGAGAAGCTTCGCAATGCAGTTGACCGTCAACAGTAAGCGCTACGATCTGGATGTCGAACCGGAAATGCCGCTCCTTTGGGGTGCTGCGGGGGGTGGAGTGCGGGGAGTTGGTGAACCGCCGGTCCCGCCGGTGGCGCCCGCTCTCGCCAATGCGATCTTTGCTCTCACCGGGAAGCGGGTACGCGAATTGCCTCTAAACAGGAGCGTCAATTTCGCTTCATGAGTTGAGCTCCATCGCCCACTTGCGGTGCTTGCCCGAGCACCACCGTCTTCCCCCTCGCAAGATGACAATCTTTGATTGAGTGGCTCAACATCCCTCAGAAGTGACGTCGACCATATAATCAGCTTGGAGGAACGCATGCGCGCTAACAAATCAGACCTATTTCAAGACCTGTCCCGCCTGGTCATCGCAGCGGTGGTAGGCATAGTCGCGGCCTCGGTTGCGAGTGAGGCCCGATCGCAGACCGTGATCCTATCAGGATCGCCGTTCCCGGAAAGTCTGGCAGCGACAACGGATGGAACGCTCTTTGCCAGCAGCTTGACGAACGGCGGAATCGCGCGCGTAAAGCCGGGCGCCTCCGAGGCCGAAGCCTGGATCAAGCCGGGGACATTCGATACGCGATCGACGTTCGGCGTTCTCGCCGACGAGAAGTCAGGGCTTCTTTGGGTATGTTCGAACGATGCCACCCCGCTCGGCGTCAAAGGTCCAAGCACGATCGAAGGCTCGTTCGTTAAGGGGTTTGACCTAACAACCGGAGAGGGAAAAGTCAGCGCCCGACTGCCCGCGAAACCCTCGATCTGTAACGATCTCGCGGTTGGCCCGGACGGCGCACTCTACGTCACGAATACTCTGCAGCCACAGATACTCCGCTTGAAGAAGGGATATTCCGAGCTGGACGTCTGGGTCCAGGACGATCAGCTGAAGGGGGGGCTTGATGGGATTGCGTTCGGACCGGATGGCGCCTTGTACGTCAACACCTTCCAAAGCGGCGAACTCTTCCGCATCGAATCCAAATCGGGAGTCGCGGGTGCCGTCACGAAGCTTGAGACGTCACGCCCAATCAAGTTTCCGGACGGTCTTAGGGCAGACAAGACCGGATTCGTGATGGTTGAAGGCGCCGGTCCGCTTTCTAAGGTCACGATCGTCGGGGACAGGGCCCAAATCGAAACGATCAAGGAATTCGCTGGACCAACAGGCGTCGCGCGCGTCGGCGACAAGCTTTGGGTAGCGGAAGGCCAGATTGGCTATCTCATGGATCCTTCCAAGAAGGGCCAGACGCCGACCTTCCAGCTGCGGTCAATCGACGCTCCCTGACCGACACGAGACCCTCGTCGCGCCCGGCGCGATCGAGACGGATTTCGCAGGCGGCACCTTGAACACGCCCGCGATCCAGGACTATTTCCGCGGCATCACAGCGCTGGGCCGCAGTGATGTTGCGGGGGGGCGTCATGGAGCTGGAATTCTACCAACGTTTCGCACAGCGGGTTCGGGTCATTGCCGAGAAGGCAGACCCTTCAGACGGCGTCGCCTGCTGGAGCTTGCCGAGCGCCTCAATGATTTTCAAACCGGTCGCGGTTGTTTTGACCACATCGGTCACGCACGATTCACATTTTGTCTTCTGACCTTGGGGCAGGCCAACATCCGCCCGCGCGGTCGTTGCCACCGTGCGCGGCGATGAACATGGCGACGGCCGACCGGCAATAGGATTCGATTTCGTTGTCGTCCTCTGCTCTCGCCTCATCGAAGCGTCCGATCATCAGGAGATCGGATCCTTTGAAAAGCGCGGCAAACAAGCGGGCGGACCGGAGAGGATCGGGCACGTTCAGAACCGCCTTCGCGTGCAACTGGCGCAACAGGGCCTCGATCTGGGCGATGACATGGGCGGGGCCGGCTTCGTAATGGAGCTTGCTTAACGACTTTTGATTCGTCTTGTCGGCCATGACCATGGCTTCGACACTGCGGACGTCTGATCTCAACGGCGTGCGAAGCAGTAATGATCCCACCGCCATGAGCTGATCTTCGGCCGAACCGTCGACGCCTTCAAGCAGGGCCTGTGGTGCAAACAACTGATGGCAGCCGACCGTCATGGCCGCGCCGAACAGCGCCTCCTTGTTCTCGAAGTGCCTGTAGATGCTGAGCTTGGATATCTTCGCCCGCCGGGCGAGCTTGTCCAATGTCGTCGCCTGAAAACCCAATTCCACAAAGAGTTCGCGCGCGGCGTCGACGATCGTTTGGCCAAGCGCCTCGTTGGCGGGCCGGCCGCGCCGGCCCTGTCTGTTTTCGGTCACGGCAATTCCGGTACTTGACAGTATCTTAATACTTGCATTACGATACCATTGAGTATCTGAAATGTGCAAGCCCACGGTGGCTTCCATGCAACGACGAGCCCTGCTGAAGTTGGCTGCGCTTTCGACCATCGGCCTCGCGCGCGCTCAGGCCACCGCCAAGCCCAACGCGTCCCCCTCCATCCCCAACACGGAGCCCATCACCATGGATGAGGCGAAAGCCAAATGGCTGAGCTACTCGACGACCGAATCGAGCACTCGTGGCCATCGGGGGAATAATTTCCGAACAGCAAATCGGGATTGGCCGTCTCCGTCCACATCCGGCAGGATCGTGGTGTTGGCGTTCCAGATTTCCCGATCGGCCAGCATTTGGAAATGAAAACAGCTTATAGGCGAATGGGGAGGCCCGCCCCCGTCGGGCAAACCGCCGTGACGAGATCGACGCCCGTACCCTGAGGATTGGAGCCGCCACCAACGGCAGGCGCAAGCGCGATGCGATCTTCGAAGCAGGTCGCTTCGGTTCGTGACATCATGTTGACCCGAGCCGCGCGTAGAGGGATGATTCCCGGTACGCTCAAGGAGCAACTCTCACAACCACTTTGCCCAACGCCTGGCGACCGGCGAGCGCCTTGAAGGCATCGCGGAAGTCCGCGATTTCGAAAACCTTGCCGATCGCTGGCTTAAGTCGCCCTTCACTCAGCAACCGAAGCAAGTCCGTCAGGATGCGCCGGTACACCTCCGGCTCACGCCGCGGGACCTGCGCCAGATCGACGCCGAGGAGCGCGCCGCCCTTGAGAAGCGGAAGATTGAATGGGAGAGCGGGAATGCTGCCCGCCGCAAAGCCGATCACGAGGTGCCGTCCTTTCCAGGCAATCGAGCGAAACGCTTCGAGCGAGATCGCCCCACCAACAGGATCGACGATGACGTCGCAGCCAAGGCGCTCGGTCAGATCCTTGAGTTCCTCGCGCCAATTCGGGCGTGTGTAGTCGATCGCCGCATCTGCTCCAAGGCCGAGGGCGAATTCACGTTTCTCTTCGGTCGAGGCTGCAGCAATGACGCGGGCACCGATTAGTTTGCCCAACTGTATCGCGGCCGTTCCGACCCCTCCAGCTGCGCCCAGGACGAGCATCTGTTCGCCATATTGCAGCTTAGCACGTTCTGTCAGCGCATAATGGGCCGTGAGATAGTTGGCGCGAAAAGAGGCGCCTGCCTCCGCGGAAATGCCATCGGGGAGAATGCGCACCGCCTCGGCTGGAACAGTAACGTACTCCGCGAGTGCGCCCGAGCGGACCATGCCCATCACCTGGATGCCCGGGGTATAGCCAGTTACCCCGTCTCCCACAGCCTCGACTTCGCCCGCGAATTCCGTTCCGGGAATGAATGGCAGCGGGTCCTTCGTCTGGTAGAGGCCCTGCACTTTAAGGCCATCGACGAAGCCGATTCCCACCGTCCGCACTCTCACGCGCAACGAAGCCGGCGCGAGTGCAGGCATGGGAGCCTGCTTCAATTCAACTTCATCTATCGACGAATAATTCTCAACGATGACAGCTTTCATTGAATTCCCCGCCGCACGCCGGCATTGCGCCAATTCCCTCATTCGGCCTGACAGTCGATGAATCAGCTTTCGACGGATCGCATTGACGCGCGAATGCGTTTTCGTTGGGCAAGAACTGTCTCGAGCTCACTTCAATTCGTCCTGGCGCTTCCGACTTCGCCGTCGATCACCTCTCCGAGAGGCTGCCATCTCTGACCGTCGAAGCGAATGAGCTGCATCTGTTCGACCGGGAAATAGTCTTTGGCAGACGTATTGATCTTGATGCCCGGCAAGAGCATCGGAACATCCACGTCTTTCAAGTTCGCCGCCTGCCGCATGATGTTGTCGCGCGTGAGGTCGTCGCCGCATCGCTTGAGGACCTCGAGCAAGGTGTGTGCAACCGCGTAGCTATAGACAATGACGCGGTCTGCCTTGTCGCCATCGGGAAGATACTTGTCCATGAACGCATTCCAATCTCTTGTGGCGGCATCGTTGCTCCAGGCGGGATCGCCGGGGTCCTTCAAATAGGCATTCGAGATGATCCCCTTAGCGTTCTCCAGGCCAGCAGGACGGAGCACGCTCGCAACCGACGTGGAGACGCCTGCGAGGAAGACGACCGGCTTCCACTCGAGTTCTGCGAGCTTGCGGATGGCCTGGGCGCTTGCTTTCGGCGTGGTCCAGGACACGAAAATGTCCGCGCCGGAGTTTCTCAGCCGCGCGATGTGAGCATCGATCGTCGGTTCCGACAATTCAAACGACGATTCGGCGACGATCATCGACGCTTTTTCGCCCAGCCCATCACGCAGGCCCTTCACCTGATCCCGCCCGCCGTCGTCATTTTGCCAGAGAATGCCGATCTTCGCGTTGGGATGGTTCTGCAAGATGTATTTTGCGTACGCGCGCCCTTCGCTCTGGAAGTTCGGCTGCCACCCCATGGTCCAGGGAAAATGTCCCGGATCGCCCCAGCGGGTCGCATTGCTTGCGACAAAAAGCTGCGGCACCTTCCGCGCATTCAAGAACTTTTGGATCGCCGCGTTGGAGGGCGTTCCAACCGACTGGTAGATCATGAGTACCTCGTCACTCTCGACCAGCTTTCTCGCCTGCTCCACGGCCTTCGGCGGGCTAAAGGCGTCATCGTAGCTGATGAACGTGATCTTCCGCCCGTTGATGCCGCCGTCATCGTTCACCTTTCGAAAAAACGCCGCGGCGGTGCGACCGATGATGCCGTAGGCCGATGCTGGCCCGCTATAGGGAACGATATTTCCGATTTTGATCTCTTTGTCTGTGACGCCAGGATCGTATTTCTTTTCGCTTGCAGTGGCCGGCAGAGCCGCAAAGCTTGCTGCCAAGGCGACGGCGACGACTTGGGGCAGGTGTCTTCTTAGCATAGTTGATCCACCTATCGACATACGCCAGTAGCTCAGGCTGCTGTGTTGGAAGAAGGTTAGGGCCGGGAAGGTCGGTTGGTACGTCGATCAGCGCACGACGCCGGATTCTTTCAGGCAAGCAATGTCCTCGTCGGAATATCCAAGCTCCTCCAGGATCTGCCCACTATGCTGGCCCAATTCCGGAGCAGGGTTTGGAGGCCTCTTCGTTACGCCGCTTATTCGGAACGGGCTGTCCACGATTGCGCCATGTCCCGGCATCCACTCGGCTTCAACAAGCGCGCCGGCATGATACATCTGGTCGTCGCCGACCAGATCTCCGGCTTTTGCCACGATCGCCGCGGTCAGATCGGCCGCCTGAAATATGCGCTGCCAATCGGACGAGGCACGGGTTGCAAACAGCTCGTCGAGATTCGCCACGAGCTCGGCCGCATTGGCGCGCCGTGTTGCAAGCACCGAGAAGCGTGGATCCTCGATCAAGGCGGAGCGGCCGATTGCCTTGCAGAACCGAGGCCAGTCGCGCTCCTCCTGCACCAGGCTGATCATGAACCAGCGGTCGTCAGCGCACCGATAAAAGCACGTCAAAGCGTTCCGGGTCGCCTTCCGCGGCAGGCGGTATTGGATCTCGCCACCGCACAGGACCGCCTGGATCGATGCCGCATTCGACCAGACTCCGTTGGCAAGCAGCGAAGTCGTGACGCAGCTTCCCAGGCCCGTGCGCTCCCGGTGAAGAAGCGCCGTGACAATCCCTGCGTAGAGGGTGACGGCCGTTGGCTGATCGCCCATCCCCAGAGTAGGTGACGCGGGAGGACTCTCGCCGTCGGGTCGCACGTTGTCGGCCAATCCCGATCGAGCCCAGTAGGCGTGGGCATCGAATCCCGGTCTTTCAGCTTCGGGGCCTGTCTCTCCGTAGCCGGTGAGCGCCGCATAGACGAGACGCGGGTTGATCTGCGAAAGCTGCTCATAGCTGATCCCCAGCCGGGAGCGGGAAGCCGGGGACTGGTTGGTAATGAAAACATCGGCAGAACGTACGAGCTGCCGCAGGATGGTTCGACCAGTCTCGTTCTTGAGGTCTACCCCGAGCGCACGCTTGCTGCGCGCGGCAATGGTCCACGCGTAATTATGGTCGGCCTTTGGCAGGTTGGGAAGACGACCGAGAACGCGCTGCGGATCCCCGGCGCCGACCGGCTCGACCTTGACGACGTCCGCGCCGAAGTCCGCAAGGATCACGGCCGCCGACGGCCCGGCGACGAAGGTGGCGCTGTCGATGACTTTCAGACCCTGGAACACGCCGGTCACGAGATCCTCCCTGCCGCCAAGCAGACTTGTTACCGGCTGTACAAGGCCAGCCAGATCGTCTGATTGCCCTCCAATTAGCACCATTGACGCAAAGGTTCAACCATTCATAATCCGACCTGGAGAGCCGAATGCCAAACGATCCCGTCCCTTCGATTTCCGCGGTGCACCGGCGCTTCACCTCGCCGGACGAATGGCGCTCCATGATCGAGCCCCGGTTCTCCGGAAACCTCTACACACCAAGGCGAAACAGCTTCTCGATTTATGCGCGCCTGGAGAAGCTGGCGCGAGTGTTACTGCTCGATGTCCAGGTGGAGCGATCAGGTTTGGGCGACCTTCATTCTGCAACGTACGGGTATTCCATCGAAGCGACCGGAAGGCATCCGCATTTCATAATCTGGCAGCAGGCCGGTGCGGCTTGGATACGACAGGGGGCGCGCGATACCGAGCTCAAGTGTGGCGAGTGGGCACTCTTTGACGGGCGCGTGCCGACGTCATTTCTTTTGCCTGACAATACCCGGACGATCGGTATGATGATTCCGCAGGCCCATTGCGGCTGGCGAGGTCGCATCGAACCCGGTGGGGTGCGTCTCGATCGGTCGGTGGAAAGCAGGATCGCATCCGCCGCTTTGCTCGAAGCACTGGGAGCTGACGCTTGGGTCAAACCGCAATCGCAATCGTCGTTCCAGGAATTCCTGCTCGATGTTGTGCAGGCCAGTCTCCCGACCGCTGCATCAGACCGTCCGCCTCCGACCCGTGTGGGGGTCAAGCTGGACCAAGCCAGGCAGTTCATCGAAGCGGGGTTGGCGAACCCCGACCTCAGTCCAGCGCATGTCGGGGAGGCCATCGGCCTGTCCCGTCGCTCTCTCTATAGAATGTTCGGCGTGCTGGGTAAGACCCCGATGGAATACATCTACGAAATGCGCCTTGCCGAGGCCGCCCGCCAGTTGCGCGGCAAGGTCACCGACGGTCCCAGCGTGACAGCCATCGCTCACGCAGTCGGCTTTGCCGATTCCAGTCACTTCAGCCGCTTGTTCCGAGCGCGCTACGGCGTCAGCCCGAGCCGGTGGGCCTTGTCGCCTTGATAATGGCACGGCTGGTCCAGAACTTGGCACGCTGAGACCGGATCGTCGCTCGCGGAGGCGCTAAGCTCGACAAAAAGTGATCTGGGAGAAGACAACGATGCTTGAGCGATTGGATGATCGGATCGCCGATCCTGCTCTTTATGGTGATCCCGCTGCCTATGACGAGATCTTCATGTCGCTTCGGCGGGACGATCCGGTGCGGTGGACCTCGCCGGCCGGTTATCGGCCGTTCTGGACGGTGACGAAATATCAGGACATCGTTGAGATCGAGCGACAGAACGACAAATTCATCAACGAGCCGAGATTGAGCCTCAACCTCATTGAGGATGAGGAGCGAGTGCGAGCCGGCCCGGGAAGGGGCACCACAAATCCGATGCGCATGCTCGTCAATATGGACGGAGCCATGCACCGCGCTCACCGCAACATCACGCAGTCCTGGTTCTTGCCGACCACCCTGCGAAAGATCGAAAGCGACGTAGCCACGTTGGCGAAGGAATTCGTCGACCTGTTGGGAGCGCGCGGCGATGAGTGTGATTTCGCCGAGGATATTGCAGTGTGGTTTCCGCTTCGCGTGATCATGACCATCCTTGGCGTGCCTCGCCAGGACGATCAGAAAATGCTCAGGCTCACCAAGGCCATTCTGGGGTCTACCGACCGTGAGATAACAAGCGGAGCATCGGCAGGCGAGTCGAGGCGGAGGGCAATCGAGGAGTTTTTTGCTTATTTCGCTCTGTTGATCGCGGACCGGCGCGAGAGGCCGACGGGCGATTTGGCCAGTGTGATTGCGAATGCCCGGATCGATGGGCGGCCGATCTCCGAGATGGAGGCGGTATCGTACTACGTGATCATTGCTACAGCAGGGCATGATACGACAAGCGCATCGATTGCGGGAGGACTACATGCGCTGCTCGAATATCCATCAGAGTTGGAGAAGTTGCGCCGCTCGCCGGAATTGCTGCCCCTGGCTGTGGAAGAGATGCTTCGCTGGGTCTCGCCGGTCAGGCATTTCTTCCGCACAGCGACGGACAGCTATGTGCTCCGCGGCCGGCCGATCGCCCCCGGCGATTCGCTGATGATGTGCTATCCCTCGGCCAATCGTGACGAGGACGTCTTCGACGACCCCTTCAGATTCAAGATCGAGCGTGCGCAGAACCGGCACGTGGCGTTCGGCTTTGGCGTGCACCAGTGCCTCGGCCTGCACTTGGCGCGACTGGAGATGAAGGCATTCTTCTCAGAGCTTTTGAGCAGGGTCGATCACATCGAGCTGGCGGGTGAGCCGGCTTGGATAGAGTCGAGCGTAGTCAGCGGGCTCAAGCACCTGCCGATCCGGTATGCGATGCGCAAGTGAGCGACGTCATCTCGGCAGCGCGTGTCACCGCCGGGGATGACCGGCCATGGTGCAGCAAATGCTATCACGAATTGTGAGTACGGCCTGCTCAAAGCCCGGGAATATGCCCCTGCTGTCGAGTCTCTCCTTCCCTGCGTCCGGCGGGCGCAGGCAAAAGGCCTGGCGAATGTTCGGCCGAATGGGCTTGCGGTCATCATGGCCACCGTGTATCAATGGTACAACCAATAAAATGGGAGGCAGCTGCTCATGGCAAGGCGCGTCTGGGCTGCGGGACTAGGCTTGTTCCTGTGGAGCGGTATGGCGGTCGGCGAGCCGTTGAAGATCGGTGTCCTGACCGACATGTCCGGAGTCATCGCCGATACGGTCGGTCGCGGCTCGGTCGTTGCCGCGGAACTGGCGGTCAGCGACGCCGGCAGCACCGTCCTTGGCCGACCGATTGAGATCGTCTCGGCCGACCACCAACTGAAGCCGGACGTTGGCCTGACCATCGCCCGACGGTGGTTCGACGAGGAGCATGTTGAGGCCATTGCCGACATACCCGTGTCCACCATCGCGCTCGGAATCCAAAATCTCGCCCATACAAAGGGAAAGATCGCCCTGATCTCGGGTGCCGGAACCTTCGATCTCTACGGCAAGTCGTGTTCGCCGACGGGATTCGTGTGGACCTTCGACACCAGCGTGCTTCCGCGCGCCCCCGTCCTGAGCGCAGCGGAATCCGGCGTGAAGAAGTGGTTCGTGGTTGGCCCCGACTATTCCTTCGGACACCAAATGGAGCGGGCGGTCGCGGAGGTCGTGAAGGAGACCGGTGGACAACTGGTCGGCACGCGGCGCGCGGCGATCGGGACGTCGGATTATGCCTCGCTTCTTCTGGCCGCGCAGGAAGCGCGGCCGGACGCGATTGCCTCGTCCTTTGCCGGCCACGATGGGGTGCTTCTCATCGAGAACGCCGTCGAATTCGGCCTGCTGCAGACGGGAATGCGCATTGCGAGCCTCATGCTGTTCGAGTCCGACGTGCACAGCCTGGGGTTGGATCGCATGAAAGGCGTCTATACGACGACAGCGTTCTACTGGGATACGGACGACAACACCCGCAGTTTTGCAAGGCGGTTCACGGAGAAGATGGGGCGACCGCCTTCCGCTCTGCAGGCGGGAGTCTATAGCTCGATCACGCACTACCTGAAGGCCGTCAAGGCGGCGGGCTCGACATCCGGACCTGAGGTAGCAAAGAAGATGCACGAGCTGCCGATTTCAGACCTCACGACACCTTCGGCCAAGATCCGAGCAGATGGCCGCGTCATGCGTGACATGTTCCTGGCCCAGGTCAAATCGCCGGAGGAATCAAAAGCCGCGTGGGACTATTTCAAGATCGTCCGTCGTATGAAAGCCGAAGAGTTGATGTCGGACGCGCCAAATCCGGACTGCAAGTTGGCAACCCGGTAGCCGATCGTCTTGCAGTGATGATCCGGCAGCTGGCCCCAAAAAGTCGTGCGCTTCACTGGGAACGCTCTTACGCCCAGGCAGAACGTTGTTAGAGGAATGATGACTTCGCCACTGATTCTTCTCGATGGAACGGTTCGCGCGCGCGAAGAGGTGCTGATCCACGCCGCTCGTGCGGCCAGCGGGCTGCATGCTTCTGGGGTCTCCGAAGGGGATACTATTGCGCTTCTGCTGCGCAACGACTTCGTCTTTGTCGAGGCGACTCAGGCCGCCGCACTGATCGGCGCTTATTGCGTGCCGATCAATTGGCACGGTCGGGCGCAGGAAATCGCTTATATCCTCAAGGACGCGAAGCCCAAAGTCCTGGTGGCTCATGCCGATCTGCTCGCGGCCGTCCGCGACGAGCTCAAGGAGGCCTTGGACGGCATTCTCGTGCTGAGCGTACCGACGCCGCCCGAGCTCGTTCGGCAGTTCGGCGTTCCATCAGGTGCCGAGAAGCCGAGTGTCTCGGACCGCAGCTGGCCGGTTTGGCTGGCGGAATTCCAGCCCTGGAGCAGCGCCCCGCCGCGCAGCCGCGCTACGCTGATCTACACGTCGGGCACGACGGGACACCCGAAAGGCGTGAAGCGAGAACCTGCGACGGCCGAGCAGGTCAAGGCGTATGGGGAGCTGATGCGGGCGGTCTACGGCATAGCACCCGGCGTACGCGTGTTGATCGGCGGTCCGCTCTATCATGCGTCTCCAAACGCCTGTTTGCGTCAGGCCATCGCACAGGCCGATATCATCGCGTTCCAATCCAAGTTCGAGCCCGAAGAAACGCTGGCGCTCATCGAGCGGGAAAAGATCACGCATGCGGTCATGGTTCCCACCATGTTTGTCCGCCTGATGCGTCTGCCGGAGGAGACCCGCCGCCGATACGATGTGAGCTCGCTGCGATGGGTGATCCACACGGGCGCGCCCTGTGCGCCGGAGATCAAGCAGGCGCTGATGGATTGGTGGGGGCCGGTCATTTACGAGACCTACGGCGGCACGGAGGTTGGAGCCGTCATGCTGAGCACGCCGGAAGATTGGCTGGCTCACCCCGGCAGCGTCGGGCGGCTCACGCCGGGCGCCCGGATTGCGCTTTACGGCGACGATGGCAAGCCGGTTGCGCCGGGCGAGGTGGGCGAGATCTACGTTCGCCAGGACTCGCTGGCGGACTTCGTCTATCTCCACGACGCCGCCAAGCGAAAATCGGTCGAGCGGGACGGGCTGATCAGCGTTGGCGACGTCGGCTATCTCAAGAACGACCGGCTGTATCTGTGCGATCGGCGGTCGGACATGGTGATCTCGGCCGGGGTCAACATCTATCCTGCCGAGATTGAATCGGCTTTGATTCAATGTCCCGGCGTCCGCGACTGTGCCGTGTTCGGCATTCCCGACGATGAGTTCGGCGAGTCGCTGGCTGCCGCAATCGAGCTCGAACCGGGTCGTGAACTGACGACCGAGCAGGTGCGCGCCTATCTCGCCGAACGTATCGCCAAGTACAAGGTGCCGCGGCGGATCGATTTCCATGCAGCGCTTCCGCGCGAGGAAAGCGGGAAGATATTCAAGCGCCGGCTCAAAGATCCTTTCTGGAGAGATACGGGCAGGCGCATCTAGTTAATCGTCAGGCTCTCTGCGGAGGCTCTGGACGATTCTTCTCTGCCACACATCGAGCATCGCTTATCGCGGCAATCCAAGTCCGCGTTGGGCGATTAAGCTGCGCTGGATTTCATTGGTGCCGATGCTGATGACCCACATCAGCGAATGTCGGAGATTTTGTTCGATGCGCCCGTGCAGCACGGCGCCGGGGTCGCCCTCGCTGACCAACGCCTCCAGCCCGAGCAGATCGAGTGCGGTCTCGCCGAAGCGCTCCATCAATTCGCCGGAATAAACCTTGCTAACGGCCGCTTCGTCGGGCGGCGTCTCGCCCTTGTCGACCAACTCGGCGCAATGAACCATCATGCGCCGTCCTGCCTCGATTTCAGCCGCGAGCGTCCCAATCTTGGCGCGCACGACAGGATCGTGCCGCATCAGCTTACCCTGGCGTTCGGCGATACGGATGTGCCCGCACAGCAGTTCGAACATGCTGGCAACCCTGAGCACGATCCCGCCGCCGATGAAGCCGCGTTCGGTCGCCAACGCCCCCGTCAGCACCTTCCAGCCTTCGCCCTCGGCGCCAACACGGTTTTCTGCCGGCACGCGCACGTCGTCATAGAAGATGTTGGCGAAAGTGCCGCCATACATCGTTTCGGAAGGACGGATCGCGATGCCGGGCGTCGTCATCGGAACGATGAACATGGTGATGCCTGCATGTGGCGGTGTCGCGTTCGGATCGGTACGGGTCGCGAGCAGCATGTACTCGCCCCAATAGGTCGTGGTCCAGATCTTCTGCCCATTGATCACATAATGGTCGCCGTCGCGAACCGCGCGGGTCTTCAGCGACGCTAGGTCGGAGCCGGCCTGCGGTTCGCTGTAGCCCATGCCGTAGATGGCTTCCCCCCGCAGGATTTCCGGAAGATAGCGGCGCTGCTGCTCCGGCGTGCCGTAGACCTGGAGCATCGCGGCCTGCACGGGCGCACCGACACGCGGCGCTCCGGCGCGCTCCATCTCCTCCATGAAGGCAAGCTGTTCGAAGGCGCCACGCTCCTGACCGCCGAACCGCTTCGGCCAATTGAGGCCAATCCAGCCGGTCTGGCCCAGCGCCCGAGCAAATTCGCGGTCATATTCCCGCTCATGGAAGGAGAGCTGCTCATGCCGCGCGCGACGCTCACCTGACCAATACCCGTCGAGCCAGGCGCGAACCTCGTTGCGGAAAGCATTTCCGGACGTCCCCAGATCGTACTCGGGAAACGCACCGCTGTCGTGATCGAGAAAATGGCTCGCGAGTTGCTCGACCGGCTGGCGTTGGCCGCCATGGCGAAGCATGCTGACATGGACCTGTCTGAAGTGTCGCGGGGCCTCATGCTCCTCGCTGTAGCCGATCGCGCCGAAGGCGTGCTGAGTCTCGAGCGATACCTGGCGAAGAGAACCCGCGGCGGTGGCCAGGGCTGCAGCTGCGAACCAGCGCCATTGCCCGGCTTCCAGGTCATATTGAGCGGCGGCATTCGCAATCGTCAGCTGAACCGCGCGCAAGGCGATGTGGCAGTTCGCGAGCTTGTGCTGGATGGCCTGGAAGCGTCCAATCGGTTGTCCGAACTGCCGACGTTCGCCGGCATAGGCAACGGTCTGCTCGAACGCGCGCCGGGCTGCGCCGAATGCCCGCGCGGTCTCACTCAGGGCGGCGACCGTGAGAAGGTCCTGGACCTCGGCATCCGTGAACGGCACCAGGACGATCGGAACTGCATCGATCCGAACTCGCCACCAGCCGGCCTTTCCCATCACCGGGGTCGGTTCAGCGGCAACGCCTTCGCTGGCCTCGACGATAGCCAGCGCCGGGCCGTGCACGAATATGGCCAGATGCGTAACGATGTCGGCGGATTCGACGAATCCCAGCTCCGCAATCAGGCGATCCGCTTCCATTTTCGCCCAGCCTGCGGCTCCATCATGGTCGAAGCCTGCAAAAGACACGGCGACCACCGCGTCACCGCGATGGAGGTCATCTACGAACGACGTCAAGGCAGGGCCATCGTTGCGGCCTCGAAGCTGCATGAGGTTGATCAGGGCTGCATCCGCGAGCGGTGCACGGCATGCAATGCGGCCGGCCTCTTCCTGGACCAGCACAATCTCGCGCAAGCAGCCTTCGGCGGGAGAGGCTGCAATCTGGGTCAAGCCCTGAGCGGCCAATTGCTTCCAGAGCCATGGGGGCACCTGGGCGGCCTTGTCCGACACGTCTTCAAAGAATCCCCGGACGGCGTCCTTCAAGATCTGACGATCCTCGTCCGACGGCAACTCCCGCAGCATTCTGGCGGCTACCTTCTGCAGTTTGGTCCTACCATTCTACTTTTGTGAGAAGTCCCGGTCAACGCCAACGCGCTATGGCGAGAATCGTCAGCTTCCCCTATATGTCGCTGCAGCTTCGAACCATCCGGGTGGATATGAGCGCTTCACAATTGCCGGCGAAATCCAAGACAGAGGCTGCGCCGATAGCGCAGTTCCAGCGAATTAGATCGCCCCGCGCGTTCGACGAGATTGCCGCCCAGATCCGAACGGAGCTTTCCTCCGGCAGGCTCGCGGTCGGCAATCGTCTGCCATCCGAGCGGGCGCTGTCGGAGCAATTTGGCGTCTCTCGCAATACCCTTCGTGAGGCTTTGCGTTCACTCGAGCACGCCGGTCTGATCCGTCTGCAGAAGGGCGCCCGCGGCGGCGCTTTCATCAGCCAGCATAGCGGCGAGGCAATCGCGACCGGGCTGATGGACATGTACCACGTCGGTACCATCCAGCCGGCGCAATTGACCGAAGCCCGCATCTGGCTCGAATCCGTCGTGGTCCGGGAAGCGTGCCGGCGCGCAACGGCCGCGGACATCGACATGCTGAACCGCAATATCGACGAAGCCCAGGACGCGCGCCGCCGGGGCGACTTCGCAGGCCGCGCCGAGAGGCACATCGAGTTCCACAGAATGCTGGCGCGCCTCACCGACAATCCGATCATGGTCATCGTCATGAACGGGGTGCTCGACGTGCTCACTCATTTCGTGCAGCGGATCGGCGAGTACGACAACAGCTTCGTGCTGCCGTCGCGCCGCCGCTTCATGGAACACTTCACTGCAGGCGAGGCCGAAGCTGCCGTGGCCGAGATGGAAGCCTGCCTGAAACGGCTGCAGCGCAGCTACATGTCGCGCATTCAGGCCGCGGAAGGTGTGTCGGCTACCAAAGCCGCTCCACGCGGCCGCCGGGCTCCCCCCGCTACCCAGCGTTAAATCCACTCACTCCGCTAACCCGACCTGTCGTCTTCGAAAAGCCTGCACGCATCCACCCCGGATGGAATGCGAGCACACGCGGCTGCTCGACGACCAATCACGTCCCAATTGCCCGACGAATCCGCGCGGTCTCGTCTCCGCCGGCGGGGGATCCGTTGACATGACATCCGACCGTGTTAATGTGGCAATGGTTCAACCAATAGGTCGCAGGCAAATGGCTGCAAGTCCCTCTCTCGGAGAAACGCTGGCGGTGTTGCTGGCGCGCGATATCGCCGATGGCGAGAAGGTCATCATCGGAACCAATTCCGACATCCAGCTTGCGGCCTGCAATCTCGCGCGCCGCCTGCAGGCGCCGCGCTTGTGGTGGATTTCCGGTCCCGGCGGGATGGTCAATCCGACGCGCGATCATCTGCTGTCGACTGCCGATTACGAGAACGTCGAGTCTGCGGAGTCCTGGATGGATCTGCCGGTCATGATCGACTTCATCGATTGGAAGGTCCACTTCTTTGATTTTGCCATCTTGTCGGCACTGCAGGTCGACCGCTTCGGCAACATCAACACGGTGGTGGTCGGTGATCAACGTAAGCCGCGCGTGCGCGGGCCGGGAACCGTCGGCATCAGCGCACTTTGCGGTCTCGCCAAGCGGTTCTACGTGTGCCTGACCCGTCACGACCGGAGCGCGTTCGTGCCGCGGGTCGATTTCCTGTGCGGACCCGGGCACATGGAAGGCGGCGATTCCCGCGAGCGAATGGGTCTGCCGCCTGGCGGTCCCAGATTGGTGCTGTCGCCGCTTGGGGTCTTCGATTTCGCGCCCGACAGCAAGGCCATGCGCGTGAAGTCGATCAGTCCAGGCGTGTCGCTCGAGCAGATCCGCGACTCCACGGCCTTCGACATCGTCGTGGAGGGCGCGCCTCCGGTGACGACCATGCCCACCGATCATGAGCTCGAATTGCTGCGCAAACATGTCGACCGGCGTGGCGATCTCCGGCGCAAGTTTCCCTGATCACGACACGGATCTCCTCCAACCAGACCGACAGGCAAGCTGAAGTCCCATGACAAAGAGCAAGATCGTTTCCGTCGATGAGGCCGTAGCCGAGATCCCGGACGGAGCCAAAGTCGCCCTTGGCGGTTGGATATTCAATTCGCAGCCGATGGCACTCGTGCGCGCGTTGATCCGCAAGGGTGCGCGCGACCTGCACCTGATCCCTGCGCCCGGCTCGATCGCGCCGGACATGCTGATCGGTGCGGGTTGTGCCGCATCCACCGTCTGCGTCTTCATCAGCTTCGAGCAGTTCGGTCTGGCGCCGAATTTCCGTCGTCACGCGGAGAGCGGCGCGCTCAAGGTCTACGATCTGGATGGACCGGGTATTGCCGGTGGACTGCGGGCGGGAATTTGCGACCTACCTTACATGCCGGTGCCCGACCTTGGGACCGATCTGCCGAAGTTTGCGCCGGAGCATTACTGGCCGCTGCCGTCCAAGCCCGGCGAGCGCAAGATGCTCGCTGTCGCCGCCGTCAAGCCGGATGTCTGCCTGCTGCACGCCCAGCAGGCAGACGAGCACGGCAATGTCCAGCATTTGGGGCCGCCCTTCTTCGACGCGATGATCGCCCAGGCGTCCCGACGGGTGATCGTCTCGGTCGATCGCATCGTGTCGACCGACACGATCAGGCGCAGCAATCATCTGACCAAGCTGCCGAGCGCGATGGTCGATGCGATCGTGGAAGCGCCTTACGGCGCGCATCCGACGGCCTCACCCTCGCTGTACCGCTCCGACGAAGCGCATTTGAAGGAATATGTGAAGAGCAGCGCCGGCGCGGAGACCTTCAGCGGCTATCTGGACCGGTACGTTCGGAACGCCTCGCCTGGCGCCTATCTCGACGCGATTGGCGGCAGCCGGCTGGCGGCGCTTGCGGTCTCCGAAACCAATCTGAAATGAGCATCAATATGCCAACCGGATCGGCCCGGCCGGGAATCCTCGACGGAATCCGCGTCCTCGACTTCACTGCCATGATGTCCGGCCCCTATTGCACGCGGCTGATGGCGGACCTGGGCGCCGAGGTGATCAAGGTGGAGCCGCCGGAGGGCGACCACATCCGGTTGCGTCCGCCGCTGCGGGATGGTCGGAGCGCTTATTTCGCGCAGCTCAACGCCGGCAAGAGCAGCATCGCTCTGGATCTCAAGCAGCCTGCGGCACGCAAGCTGATCTACGAATTGGTGCCCCAGTGCGACGTGCTCGTGGAGAACTACCGCCCGGGCGTGATGCGGCGGCTCGCGCTGGACTACAAAACCCTTGCGAAGCTCAATCCCAAGCTCGTGTACTGCTCGATCTCGGGTTTCGGCCAGGAGGGATCCTGGTCCGGACGGAGCGCGTATGCGCCGGTGCTGCACGCAACCTCGGGCTACGACATGGCGAACCTCGATTATCAGGAGGGCAATGTCGAGCGTCCGCTGAAGAACGGAATCTTTATCGCCGACGTTCTCGGTGGCTCTACGGCATTCGGAGCCATTCAAGCCGCGCTGTTTCGGACGCTCAAGACGGGGCAGGGCGACCATGTCGACGTATCGCTGCTCGATGCCATGGTGGGCATGCTGGTCTACGAGTGCCAGGAAGCGCAATTCCCGGCCGAGCGCCGCCGGCCGCTCTATCGACCCACGCAGGCCAGAGACGGCTTCCTGCTCGTCGCTCCCGTGAGTCAGAACAACTTCGAGGCTTTGGCCCGCGGCGTCGGCCATTCGGAATGGATTAGCGATGCGCGCTTCGCAACCAGCAGCGCTCGCGAGCACCACTGGTCCGAATTGATGAACCTGCTCGACGACTGGGCGGCATCGCGAACGGCCGCGGAATGCGAGGCGATCCTCACCGAAGCCGGTGTGCCATGCTCTCAATACCGGACCATCCGCGAGACCATGGCGCTGCCGCCCATCCAGGAGCGCGGCGTATTTGAGGAGATCAATGACGGGGCCGGGCCGCTACGCATTCCCAATCCCGCGTTCCGGTTCGCGCACAGCGCGGCCAATGTCCGGAACAAGGTGCCTGCGCTCGGCGAGGATGGACCAAGGCTGTTGCAGAGCCTCTTAGGGTTGAGTCCGCAGGCGATTGCGGCGCTGCGCGAGAGCAAGGTTCTTCGGGGCGCGGAAGAGAGGACCGTCGCGGCGGCCGAGTAGCCGCTATGGGCCATCAGGAATGTTGAAGCCGTTGATCGCCTGCCGCTGGGCTTCCTTCCTGAACCCCTTGAGCACGGCGACATGAAAGAGGGGACCAGGGTTGAGCGCTCCGAATTTTCCAATCCCCGAAGATATTGTAGCCGTGCTGACGGATCCCGCAGCCTATGGCACTCAGCGTATCTTCGACGCCTATCGCTGGTTGCGCGTCAATCAACCGCTCGGAAAGGCCAGCCCGCGCGGCTTCAACCCTTTCTGGGTCGTCACGCGCCACGCGGACATTCAGACCGTCAGCCAGCAGAGCCAGCTATTTCGCAGCAGCGATCGTCCGGTGGCGTTGCTGAGCGGCAAAGCCGAAGCCAGGATCGAGGCGGCAACGGGTGGCAACGGCCTGCTCCGCACCCTGGTGCAGATGGATGCGCCCGATCATCCCAAGTTCCGGGCATTAACGCAGAAATGGTTCACGCCGGGCAATTTGCGTTCGTTCGAAGGCAAGATTCGCGACATCGCCAGAAGCTATGCAGATTGCCTCGCGACATGCCGCGGGCGTTGCGACTTCGTCTCCGAAATCGCACTCGGGTTTCCCCTTCGGGTCGTGATGACGATCCTGGGCATCGATCCGGTTCATGAGCCCAGGATGTTGCGCCTGACGCAGGAGTTCTTCGGCGCCAAGGACCCGGACAACGCGCGCAAGGGTCAAAATGACGGCGCCACGGCTCTGTCGGATGTCGTCTCGGAATTCGGTGAGTTCTTCTCGTCCGTGGTCGCGGACCGGCGCGCCAATCCCTCCGATGATCTTGCAAGCGTTATCGCGAATGCGCAGATCGACGGCGAGCCGATTTCCGATCTGGATGCGCTCAGCTATTTCGTGACAATCGCCACCGCCGGCCACGACACGACGTCGTCCTCGAGTGCAGGCGGGATGTGGGCGCTTTGCGAGCATCCGGAGCAGTTCGAGCGGCTGAAAGCCAATCCTGCCCTGATCCCCGGTTTCGTCGACGAGGCGATCCGCTGGACCACGCCGGTCAAGCATTTCATGCGCACGGCGGCCGAGGACACCGAGCTCGACGGCCGCTCCATTACGCGCGGCGATTGGCTCATGCTGTGCTACGCCTCGGCAAACCGCGACGAGGCCGTCTTCCAGGATCCTGACGCGTTCCGGATCGATCGGTCGCCGAACCGGCACCTTGCCTTCGGCTACGGCGCGCATCTGTGTCTGGGACAGTATCTTGCCAAGCTCGAGATGCGGATCCTCTTCGAAGAATTGTTGCAGCGGATGTCATCGGTCGCTCTCGATGGCGCAGGAGCAATGACTGTTTCCTGGTTCGTCAGCGGGCCCAAGCGGCTTCCGATCCGCTTTCAACTCCAATGATCGTTCCCCACACATCGTTTCCGCATGGTTTGACGGAGACCGCGCAATTGCATTGCAGAAGACGAGCATGAAGATCACAGCCGCAGTGGCACTTGCGCCGGAACTCCCCTTCGAGTTGATTAGCTGCGATCTGTCCGATGATCTTGCGCCCGGAGAGGTGCTGGTCCGCATCGAGGCCTGCGGCATCTGCCATACCGATCTCGCGGTGAAACTGCAGCATATCCCCGTGCCGCTACCCAAGATTCTCGGTCATGAGGGCGCGGGCGTGATCGAACGCGTCGGTCCGGGCGTGGTCGGGCTGGCCGAAGGAGACAACGTGCTGATGAGCTTTGGCTCGTGCGGCGCATGCGGACAGTGCCAACTCGGCGCGCCCGGCTATTGTGATGAGTTCGGGATGATCAACCTGTTCGGTCAGCGGCGCGGCGGCTCAGGCCTCCGCTACCGCGGCGCCGAGCTTGGCGGCTACTTCTTCGCGCAATCGGCGTTCGCAACCCATTCCATTGCCACGGCGAGGAACGTGGTGAAGATCGGCAAAGATCTGCCGCTCGCGCTGCTCGCGCCCATGGGCTGCGGGATCCAGACCGGCGCGGGCGCAGTACTCAACGTGCTGTCCCCTCGGCCCGGTGCGTCAATCGCGGTGTTTGGCGTTGGCGCAGTCGGGATGGCGGCGATCATGGCTGCCAAGCTGGCGGGCTGCAGCACGATCGTTGCCGTCGACATCCGGGGCGAACGGCTTGCCCGAGCGCGCGATGTCGGAGCAACCCACACAGTCGACGGCCGGACATCCGATCTTGCCAAGGCAGTTGCCGCGCTCGGCCGCGGCCGCGGCGTCGATCACTCGATCGACACCACGGGTGTGGCCGAGGTGGTCGCGGCCTCGATCGCGTGCCTGCGGCAG